>WGAX01000133.1 GCA_015494595.1 Nitratiruptor sp. | reverse complement strand
ATGCTTCTAGCTTGTGATAAGGATATATGCAGATACTCTCCTATAGTGTAGGTGTTTCTTTTTTTGGTAAGCGGTGATACATAATCACGCCTAAATATTTTTTTACCATTCTTCTTTACAAAGATATAAAGACCTTCTCCATCTCTTAGAGAATAATCTTTATCTTTTGGTTTTGCTTTCTTAATCTGCAAATCGGTAAGGGCTCTTATCTTTTTAGGTATTGGCAATCTTTATAAAAGCGCTTTGGTGCGCTGTGATTTTGTACTACATAAAAATTTTACTTTAAAAAAAAACTTAAATAGACAAGTGTAGACAGATATACCCATAAAATGGTGTTTCTTGAGGTATGCCATAGACTTAAGAAAACTTATATAAACCTTAAAATAGTGCTCTCTCCCGCACCATTGAAACCGCTTTCAAGCCCCATAAAATCGATATTTTAAGCTTTGTGAAATTGACTTCATATTGAAAAGGCCTGATTCTATTTATCAGTATTTCTTTATACTTCATTAAATCCAATCAATTTTGCTTATTAAATGGCAATGTAATATAATTACAGCAAATTTTTATCCTAAGGATTGCTTATGCACATACCAAAAAGGCTCGGATGGATTGGTGGGGGCATTGCGTTAGCGCTGCTTATTTGGTTTACATTCTCCATATTTGGTGCAGACAGGCCTATAGGCGCATCTACTGGCATTGCGTATATGGGAGCGTGGCTCTTTGGTTTGGAAAATAGCGAATATGGCAAGCATATCGCAAATAGTGGTAGCTGGGAGACTATCTTTCTTATAGGCGTGCTTTTAGGTGGTTTTTTCACTTCCGTTTTCATTACTAAAACCTTTAAATTTCGCACCCTACCACCTCTTTGGAAAAAGCATAAAAATAGCTCAGCTAAATCAAGGCTCTTTTGGAGCTTTATTGGAGGCTTTATGGTAGTTTTTGGTGCAAGGCTTGCAGGAGGATGCACCAGCGGGCACTTTCTTAGCGGTGCTAGCCAGACGGCGGTAAGCGGGCTTATCTTTGGTGGTGTGGTGATTGTGGTATTGATCCTTACTGGTAGACTCTTTTACAAAAATCTCTAAGGAATAGCAATGCATTTTAATATCATAGAATTTTTCTCCCATACAATAGATCTCGTGCACAAGCAGCATCATGGCTCAATAGCTTTAATACTACTCATTGGATTTATTTTTGGTGTAATCATTCAGTGGAGCAGGGTAGATACCTTTGATAAAATTGCAGGCTTTGCAATGCTGCATGGCTTCAAAGTGCCAAAGATGCTCTTTTTATCCATCGGGATTGCAAGCATTGGACTCTTTTTTATGATCAAAATGGGCTATGCCCACTACCATATCAAGCCAATTACGCTGGGCGGACTCATTCTTGGTGGTATCATTTTTGCTATTGGGATGGCAATTTTGGGGCTTTGTCCTGGCACTGGGCCGGTGGCTGTGAGCGAGGGAAATCTGGATGTTTTGGTAGGTCTTATAGGTGGACTCTTAGCTGGAGCGCTCTTTACCTATCTCTATCCAGACCTAAAAGCAATTATGGGTCCAAACTATGGCAAAATCACACTCACGCAACTTATTGATAGCGATTGGTTTATATTTTTCTATGGCATTGCTCTTATTGGTATAGCCTTTTTGCTGCCAGACAAAGAGATAGAAGAGGAAGTAGGGGAGATTTAATCCTTTTTTTCCAAAAGATTGCTACTTCCTGTAGCAATTTTAAGCAGTTTCTCCTCCTGCTCCTTGGAGAGCTTGCCACTAGCAATGGCATCTATGAGCTTGCCAGCCATCTGGGCTTGGAGCTCCTTTTCTTTCATCGCCATCTCTTTTTCGTGTAGCGCCTCTTGCAAGCGCATCTTCTCTAGCTCAATCCGCTCTTTGTAGGCTTGATAGCGCTTGAATGCTAAGTATCCCACTATTAAAAGAGCCAGTACCACCAGCACTCCATAAAGCACCATCTGCTTTTTAACTTCCACCATTTTTTGCGCTGGCGTGATAGCCACTTTTTGCTTTTCCACTTCACTTTTGCTCTTTACCTCCACTGCTTCTTTTTTTACCTTCTCTACATCTACAGCCTTTTTATACTCAAACTCTGCTACTTTCTCTTTGGTTTTTGCCTCTAATTCAGCCTTTTTAAGCTCAAGCCTATCT
>WGAX01000132.1 GCA_015494595.1 Nitratiruptor sp. | reverse complement strand
TGATTAAGGCTTGGCAGCTTTGTGCCAGGTCCCAAGGAGCAGGCTACAAAGCGAGGCTTTTCAGCTGTGCTATAGGCTTCGCATACCTCTTTGACAAGCTTACAGCCTCTCTTTGTAAGCTCATAAGCTTCACTGGCCAAATCATACTCCTCCAGCACCCAAGGCATCGCTCCAAAAGTATTGGTCTTGATGATGTCAGCGCCAACCTTGGCATAGGCTTCGTGAATAGATCGGATAATATCGGGAGCTGTGCGGTTGAGCAATTCGTTGCACCCCTCTTTGCCCTCCCACGCACTCTCAGGGATTTCTTTTGCTTTGGCTTGTAGCTGCGTTCCCATTGCGCCATCGATAATCAAAATTTTCTGTTTCAATAGTTGCTCTATCACTCTGCACCTCTTTAGCGTAATTTACCTCTGCGCCTCTTTCCTAGCTTTACTATCCTCGATGCTCTGCCCGCAAAAAGGCCTCTGCTATCCTCTACCACCACATCTGCTATGCTTCTAGCCCACTCCTCATCAAAATCTTTGCCGCTTCTATTGGCACTTGTGGAGTATGCCCAGCTAAGTTTGGATAAAAATGTAAGATGATCCCTATCTTTTACTACCCGTAAAGCTTTGTTATTAGGATAGACAAAGGTTACTTTTTTAGCCCGCCTCACAAGATTTTTATGCCTCTTTGGCACCCTTGTAAACTTTTTGAGCGTAGCAAAAGAGTCTACCGCTATTAAAAAGGGTTTAGCAGAGGAACGCTTTTTAGCCTCAGCCAGCTTTTTGGCATCTTGGCTTAAAAAGCCAGCTGTGGTATCGGTTTGGGCTAGGTAGAGTTTTGTAGGATCCATCAGTTTTGCAGATACTCCTGCAGCGATTTTGGCATAAGCTCGTGTTGACGAAGCTCTCTAATGGCCTCTGCTGCTACTTTGGCTGCGCTAAGCGTAGTAAAATAGGGGATTTGGTGGCGCAAAACCTGCTGGCGAATACGCTTGGCATCACTTTTGCTAGCCTTATTGTCACTGGTATTGATAGCCATTGCAATCTCGCCATTTTTGATCATATCCTCAATATTTGGACGCCCCTCACTAATTTTAAGCACCAAAGTGCTCTCAATCCCAGCATCTGCCAAGATTTGATGCGTGCCTCTGGTAGCTACTATCTCAAATCCAAGCTCTCTGTAAAGTTTTGCGATCTCAGGTGCGTAGGGCTTATCATAATCTGTAAGAGACAAAAAGAGTTTACCGCTTGTCACCAACCTATTGCCTGCAGCAAACTGCGCTTTAGCAAAGCTCTCACCAAAGCTTTGGCTAATGCCCATCACTTCACCTGTAGACTTCATCTCTGGACCCAACAGCAAATCAGCTCCTGGTAGTTTATTGAATGGAAATACCGCCTCTTTAACAGCTATATGATTTTTGAGTTTTGGCTTAAATACTTCACCACTAAAATCTACCACACTATACTCATCATAAAACTGCAAAGCCTCTTTGAGATCTCCTTTTACCATTACCCTTGTGGCTACTTTTGCCATAGGCACGCCTGTAGCTTTGCTCACAAAAGGCACTGTTCTTGATGCTCTTGGATTAACTTCAATTAAGTAGACCTCATCTTTATAGATTGCATACTGAATATTTAAAAGTCCCTTGACACCAAGCCCCAAAGCTATCTTTTTGGTCTGGTCTTCTACTTTTTTAAGGATCTCTTCAGAGATTGTAACTGTGGGAAGGCTACAAGCACTATCGCCAGAGTGGATACCAGCCTCTTCAATATGCTGCATAACACCACCAATATAGACACTTTTGCCATCACTAATAGCATCCACATCCAATTCAATGGCGTGATCCAAGAATTTATCAATCAATACAGGTGATTCGTTGCTCACCTTTACTGCCTCTTGCATATACTCTTTGAGCTCCTGCTCATTATAGACTATACGCATCGCCCGCCCACCAAGCACATAACTTGGACGCACAAGTACAGGATAGCCTATCTCCTCAGCTATGCGCAAAGCCTCCTCTTGTGTAAAAGCGGTGCCATTTGCAGGCTGCAAGAGATCATTTTTGGCGATAAATTCACTAAATTTCTCCCTATCCTCTGCCAAATCGATCACTTTCGCACTTGTGCCAATAATTTTGGCTCCAATTGCTGCCAAAGGTTTTGCAAGCTTAAGAGGGGTCTGTCCTCCAAAGTGCACAATCACCCCTGAGGGATGCTCTTTTTGAATAACGCTTCTAACCCTTTCAAAGTCTATTGGCTCAAAATAGAGTATATCGCTGGTATCATAATCAGTTGAGACAGTTTCTGGGTTGCAGTTATACATAATAGAGGTAATACCCATATCCTCCAGGGCAAATGCTGCATGCACGCAGCAGTAATCAAACTCAATCCCTTGTCCAATCCTATTTGGTCCTCCACCAATAATAAGCACCTTCTGCTCTTCTTCTGCTCTCTCTTGTAAAGGCAACGGAGTAATATTCGTGGTAGAGTAGAGGTATGGTGTTTTTGCTCTAAACTCAGCTGCACAGGTATCCACTTCGTTATACTCAAGCCTTATGCCAAGATTTTCTCTGGCACTATAGACATCATTTTGGCTAAGAGTAGTATGCTCCTTTTTATTGATAAGTTTTGCGATCATCTCATCACTAAAGCCGTAGCTTTTAGCCAAGCGCAAAAGCTCTGCATCCTGTAAAATATCTAGATCTATTCTCTTCTCAAAAGCAACAAGCTCTTCAATTTGATATAAAAACCAGGGATCAATCTTTGAGAGCTCATGCACCTCCTCTACACTTAAACCCTCTCTAAAAGCTTGAGCTATATAGAGTAAGCGGTATTCATTGGGGCGTCTTAGCTCTTTTTTGATTGTCTCCATATCAGCCTCCATCTCCTCAAAGCCGCTTAGTCCAGTCTCTAAAGAGCAGAGCGCCTTTTGGAGTGACTCTTTGAAGGTGCGTCCAATTGCCATCACCTCCCCTACACTCTTCATTGAAGTAGTAAGAGTAGAGTCTGCGTGGGGAAACTTCTCAAAGGTAAAGCGAGGAATTTTAGTAACTATATAATCAATCGTAGGCTCAAAGCTTGCAGCAGTACCTGTAATGTCATTGGTTATCTCATCAAGGGTATAGCCAACGGCTAGGAGTGTAGCTACTTTTGCAATGGGATAGCCTGTTGCTTTGGAAGCAAGGGCACTTGATCGAGAAACTCTTGGATTCATCTCAATAACTATCATGCGCCCCGTTTTTGGATTGACAGCAAACTGCACATTAGAGCCTCCCGTGTCTACGCCAATCTCACGCAAAATCGCAAAAGAGGCATCTCTCATTCTTTGATACTCTTTGTCTGTCAAAGTCAAAGCGGGCGCTACTGTGATGGAGTCGCCTGTATGCACACCCATAGGATCAAGATTTTCAATGGAGCACACTATTATGCAGTTATCCTCTTTATCTCGAATAACCTCCATCTCATACTCTTTCCATCCCAAAAGCGACTCCTCTATCAAAATCTCACTAATGGGACTTGCCTCTAAACCTTTGGCAGCTAATGTCTTAAACTCATCAATATTATACGCAACACCGCTGCCACCACCTGCTAAAGTATATGAAGCTCTGATAATAAGAGGAAAACCGATCTCTTTGGCTGCCTCTAGTGCCTCTTCCAGTGAGTAGGCATAGCGGCTTTTTGGCAGATCCATACCGATTTTGAGCATAGCCTCTTTGAAAGCCTGTCTATCCTCACCTTTTTTGATAGCCTCTGGCTTTGCCCCCAAAAATTCAACTCCCTCTAACATCCCCTTCTCATACATACTCATAGCTACATTGAGTGCAGTCTGCCCGCCCATTGTGGGCAAAATCGCATCCACACCCTCTTTTTGAATAATTTTATAGACTATATCTTCGGTAATGGGCTCAATATAGGTGCGATCTGCAAAACCGGGATCAGTCATAATGGTAGCTGGATTGGAGTTGATTAAGACAACCCTATAGCCCAAAGATTTGAGAGTTTTGACTGCTTGTGTGCCAGAGTAGTCAAATTCGCAGGCCTGGCCAATCACAATGGGGCCTGAGCCTATGAGAAGAATTGTATGAATATCATCTCGCTTTGGCATAGTTACCCTTATATTTTTAGTTTTTGATTTTATCCAAAACAACTTTACAACTTCATTAGCCAAAAAAATCTAGGCAGTCGTAAATCTGCGTATGTGCGCACCTTTGCTACCTTATAGCTTCCCTCTTGCCAAATCTTTGTCACCACCCCAACTTTAAGCCCATATATAAAAATTCCATCAAGCCCATTGGTTCTCACCTCTTGACCTACAGTAAAGCTTTTATAATTTGGAATATATTTAATAATGACAAATCTATTATCTCCGCTTCCAATGGCTATGCCCTCAGCATCTTCTCCAATAACTACTCCATAGCTGCATTTTGGATTGCCATTGAGCAGCGCTAAAGCTTTACCCTCTTTCTCAATAACAATACCTGCTACAAAATTCTCCTTTAAAAGCCCATAAATCCGTTTTTTCGCTGACAAAGTATCAAGCCACAAAGAGGTATAGTCTCCAAACTTTTGATAAGAGATTGCTCGTACATACTCCAACTTTACACGATCAGGGAGGGTAAGATTACAATCCTTTTGCAAATTCTCTAAACGATTTTTATACTCTTGGTAAAGAATCTGGTACTGTTGCAGTTGTAAAAGCTTTTTTTTATACTGTTGGATACTTCTAGCTTGCGCTATGTAGGTTTCATAGTAGGAGTGTAGCGTATCTTCCAATTTAATGTACTGTTTTTTAATAGTGTAGGTAAATAGCTGTAAAAAAGAGCGTACATACGCATCAGCCTGTAAAAAAAGTAGGAGCACAAAAGCTCCCACAACAATCCAGACTAATCGCTTAATCATTGGCAAGTTGCTGGAGTATCTCTATCTCTTCTAAAACCTTGCCAGTCCCTTTTGCAACCGCTAAAAGAGGCTCATCTGCAATATAGACCGGAATTTTTACCACCTGCGAAAGGTAGACATCAAGATTGCGTATCAATGCTCCTCCACCTGTTAGTACAATACCATTTTCTATAATATCACCCGCAAGCTCCGGAGGAGTCTGTTCCAATACATCCTTTAATGCCTCTGCTATGGCTCGTACAGGCTCTCGCATAGCTTCATAAGCATCTTCACTCGTTACGGTGATGGTATTTAAAAGTCCCCCTACCTGATCGCGCCCAGTCACTGTCATCTTCAAAGGCTCATCAAGAGGCATTGCGGTACCTATCTCTATCTTTATCTCTTCTGCTACGCGATCACCAATGATGAGGTTATACTTTTTCTTGATGAAATCTATAATAGAGGCATCAATTTTATCTCCAGCAACTCTAATGGATTTACTTACTACCAATCCCCCAAGAGATATAACGCCAATCTCTGTGGTTCCTCCCCCAATATCTACTACAAGGCTTCCTTGAGGCTCTTTTACAGGTAGTCCCGCCCCAATTGCAGCTGCCATTGGCTCTTCGATGAGATATACCTCTCTAGCTCCTGCACTAAGAGCCGACTCCTTTACTGCTTTTCTCTCTACTTGCGTCAATCCATACGGCACACAAATAATAATGCGTGGGCGTATAAAGGCTTTGCGCCTGTGAGCTTTTTCAATGAAGTAGCGAATCATCTTCTCTGTAATATCAAAATCTGCAATCACTCCATCTTTCATTGGGCGAATCGCTTTTATATCTCCCGGTGTCTTTCCTACCATCTCCTTTGCTTCATGCCCAACCGCTAATATATGCTGTCTTCCATATTTATCACTCTTTATAGCCACAACAGAAGGCTCATTAATGATAACTCCCTCTCCCTTACTCAAGACTAATGTATTTGCAGTCCCCAAATCTATCCCCATATCATTGGAGAATAGTCCAATCACCTTATCAAATAGCATTCCCTACCTTTATGCACTCTTTTTCTCTTTTTTCACCAAAAGCGGCGCACCCTTTTTTTCGACTACATCTTTTGTAACGATTACTTCATATCCCTTATACTCTGGCAGATTAAACATTATATCTATCATAATCTCTTCCATAATGGAACGCAATCCCCTGGCACCAGTCCTCCTTGCAATAGCAAGATCAGCAATCGCTTCTAGCGCTTCTCTTTCAAAAGTAAGCTCCACATCATCCAAAGCACAAAGCTTTTTATACTGCTTCACCAACGCATTTTTTGGCTCAGTCAAAATGCGTATCATATCCTCTCGACTCAGCTCATTGAGTGTAGCAATCATATGCAATCGCCCAACAAGCTCTGGAATGAGCCCATAATGGACTAAATCTTCAGTCTCTACATAGTTGAGCAGCTCATTCTCATCCCTTTTACTCCTCTTTTCCTGTCCAAATCCTAATACATTACCGCCTAGCCTCCTTTTGATTATATCCGCCAATCCATCAAAAGCTCCTCCACAAATAAAGAGGATATTAGTAGTATCGATCGGTATAAATTTTTGATTAGGGTGTTTTCGTCCACCCTCTGCACTAATATTAACGACACTTCCTTCAATAATTTTTAGCAGTGCCTGCTGCACTCCCTCACCACTTACATCGCGAGTAATACTTCTATTTTCACTTAGCCTTGCAATCTTATCAATCTCATCAATAAAAATAATACCCCGCTCTGTCTTTTTTACATCCTCATCGGCTGCATGGTAGAGACGAGTAATAACACTCTCTACATCCTCTCCCACATACCCAGCCTCCGTAAGACTAGTGGCATCAGCAATTGCAAAAGGTACATCAAGTACCTTTGCCATTGTCTGTGCCATAAGTGTCTTTCCACTTCCTGTGGGACCTATAAAAAGAACATTTGATTTTGCAATCTCTGTATCATCCTCTTCAAGCTCATTTTGTTTAAAGATCCGTTTATAGTGGTTATAAACTGCTACACTAAAGACCTTTTTAGCACTATCTTGACCAATGACATACTCATCTAAAATGGCTTTTAGCTCTTTTGGGGTAGGAAGATATTCAAGTTTTACCTCCTCTTCCTCCTTTGATGTATCCTCAACATCACCAAAAAGAATCTTATATGCTGAAACAATACAGTTTTTACAAATATATACATTACTGCTTCGTCCCGCTATAAGGGGATTATCTCTACTCTCATAATTTTCACAAAAACTACACTTTTTTAACATCATTCACCTCTATATGGAATTCCTCTTTTTGTTTCTAAAATAAATTGTGCTAATTTTTTTATATGCTCATTATCACTTTCTACTAGCCTCTTTGCCACCTCTTGCAAAGGTTTGCCTGAAGCAAAGAGCTCTTTATAGGCAATTTTAAGTTGATTGACTACTTCACTTCCTAACCGTCTGCGAATACCCGTGAGATTGAGACCTCTAAGTTTCGCTCTATTGCCTTCTGCAAGGCAGTATGGAGGAATATCTTGGCTGACGGCACTTGCACCCGCTATCATAGCATAATCGCCAATTTTGACAAATTGATGAATAGGAGTCATTCCGCCAATCACCACAAAATCGCCAAGCTCCACATGCCCAGCCAATGTAGCTGCATTTGCCAAAATGCAGTAGTTGCCAATCTTACAATCGTGCGCCACATGCACATAACCCATTAAGAGATTATTATCCCCTATGATAGTTTTGCCGCCACCTCCGGCAGTACCAGGATTAATGAGGCAAAACTCTCTAATGGTATTGTTTTTGCCAATGATGAGCTCCACCTCTTCACCTTTATATTTTAGATCCTGGGGAATTGAGCCCACCACTGCATTATAAAAGATCTTTGTACCCTCTCCAATCTGCGTCTTGCCATCAACTACTGCACCTCGCATAATAACGCAGTTATCTTCAATCACTGCATCTTTAGAGACAAATGCCCCAGCCTCTATCGTCACATCTTTGCCAATAACTGCGCCCTCTTCAATAATGGCTTGATTGGAGATCATCACTTCTCCACAATCATTGCTTTAAGCTCAGCTTCTGCCACCAGTTTACCCTCTACATAGGCTTTACCATCCAGTACCCAGATACTGCCTCTGTGTTTAATAACCTCTAGCTCATACTCAAGCTTATCACCAGGACGCACAGGATTGCGAAATTTGCACTTATCAATACTCATAAAATAGACCACTTTATCCTTTGCAGCCTCCTGCTCCTCTTTAGAAGCGCTTTTAAAAGCCAATACGCCTCCAGCTTGCGCCATACCTTCAATAATCATAACGCCAGGATATATGGGATGACCTGGAAAATGGCCTTCAAACACAGGCTCTGAAATGCTGACATTTTTATAAGCTTTTATACTCTTACCCTCTTCCAAGGCAGTAACTCGATCTACCAGCAAAAATGGGTATCTGTGAGGCAAAATCTCCTGTATTGCAACCACATCAAGCATCTTGATCCTTTATAATGAGTTTTTCTTCTACATCTTTGTAGCTGAGTGCATAAATATAAATCTCAAATCTATTTGGAATTTTATCCAAAACCACAATGGGAGACAAACTATACTCTCCATCTACCTCTTGGCGGATTTTTTGCTCTATCACAAAGGGTAAACCTTCAAAATAGAGCTGATGCATACTCTGAACTTCTATAAACTTTTGCACAAAAGCCAAATCTACTATACGAATCTCATCTCTATTGGCATACCCCACGCCATCTATTATCTCTTCAATTCTTGCTTTTGCATAGTCTCGCCGTAGATGTGAGTAGCTTAGAATAAAACTGGGTACCACCTCTTTCTCTACCTTTACAAAGCCCCGCAAAAGTCTATAATTTAAAAAACGCCTGCGCACAATGCTATACTCTATGCCTTTCTCCTCCAACTCCATCCTCTTTTGATACATAGCCAAACGCTCTTCAATAGAAGCTGGCAGAATTTGTCGCGTAATGGGGGCTATCATCTCATCCATAATCACCTCTTGCTTTACTCGCTGCTGCATCAAACCAAAAAGGCAGCCGCAATAGTCTTGGCGATAGAGTTTCTCCTCTTTACTCACCTTTGCTTGCAGCTGTGTGCCCCCAAAGCTTCTAAAATCCTCAAAAACAAACTTCACTCCAAACTTTTCATCTATACGCTTTGCACTCTGCCTCAGCTGCTCTTGAGATTTGAGTGGACTTACCAAAAGCGTGGTAGTATAGCGCTGCTCTCCTAACTCTTTTGCTCTCTTTGCAGCTACTTCCAATCTTTTATCAAAACAGACCCTACAGCGCTCTCCTTTTTCTGGCTCATTCTCTAGCCCTCTAACGGCTCTTAGCCAACTCTCATAATCATACTCCCCCTCTATAAGAGGAATACCCAGTTTCTTACAGCTTCTTTGCACATCCAAAAGCCTCAAGCGGTACTCGCTGTAGGGATGGATATTGGGATCGTAAAAAAAACCTATAAATTTCTCATTGGGATATTTTTCTTTAAGTTTTTGCAAGAAAAAGTGGCTATCTACACTACAGCAAATATGCACCAGCATTACCAGATCCTACCAAAATCAAATGTACACACATCTATATCAAACTCCTTTTAACTCCCAAGCAATATTATTGCTAATTATTTGATGCTCAATCATAGGTGCTAGAGCTATTGCACAAGCAACGCCTCCAATAAGCTCCACCTTTCCTTCCCACTGTTTATAATCCTCATAGGTATAGTGGGGCAGATACTCAATCGCTGCCATTATCCAACTCCTCTAGCCATATTTTCACTGTCGCATCACTTGGCATACGCCAATCTCCCCGAGGGCTCAATGCAATGGTACCCACTTTTACCCCATCTGGCATAGCATCTCTTTTGAACTGATTGGCAAAGAATCGTTTAATAAACACCTTTAACCACTTTCTAATCTCCTCCTTGTTATATCTTTTCTCAAAGGCTAAAGATGCTAAGAGCAAAAGCTTCTTTGGAGAGGCTCCATATTTAATAAAGTGGTATAAAAAAAAGTCATGCAGCTCATAGGGTCCTATAATCTCTTCCGTTTTTTGGCTAATCTGATCATCTGCTGGGGGTAAAAGCTCAGGAGAGACGGGACGATCGATAATGCGCGTGAGCACCTCTTGCAAACCCTTCTCTTGCTGGGCTACCCAGGCAATAATATAGCGCACCAAAGTCTTTGGCACACCTGCATTCACATTATACATTGCCATATGATCACCATTATAGGTACTAAAGCCTAAAGCTATCTCACTCAAATCACCTGTACCAATAACAATGCCCCCCTCTTTGTTGGCTATATCCATCAATACCATCGTCCTATATCGAGCCTGGGCATTCTCAAATACTACATTATTATCGCTCCAATAATCTATATCTTTAAAGTGCTGTTTAACAGCTGCTGTAATATCAATCTCATAAAACTGTGCTCCTATGAGGGTTGCTAGCTCTTTTGCATCGCTTCTTGTAGCACTTGTAGTACCAAAACCCGGCATCGAAACGGCAATAATATCTTTCTTATCTTTATCCAAAAGCTTGCACACCTCGCTACACACCAAAAGGGCTAAAGTGGAATCAAGCCCCCCACTCACTCCTATTACCATTTTAGCATTACCAATATGCTTTATCCTCCTAGCCAAAGCAGAGGCTTGAATGGCAAAAATCTCCTCTGCCCTCTCATCTTGCTGAGTTTTTTGCGTTGGTACAAAAGGAGTTGGATCGTAATGGCGCTTTGGTACTGCTACTCTTTTAAGGCTTTTTGTAGCAATGATACGAAAAAAGGGCTTTGGATTTTGAGCAAAGCTGCTCTCACTTAAGCGAAGATAACGAAGCTTTTGCAAATCTAAATCGGCTTTGATAACTTGATTTTCAAAACTAAAACGCTCTCCTTCTGCCAAAAGAGTGCCATTTTCTGCAATTAAGGTAGCCCCGCTGTAACAGAGATCCATACTGCTCTCACCCACACCGCTGCTGCTATACACATATCCACACATACACCTTGCACTCTGGCTCACAACCAGCTCTTTACGATACGCATGCTTACCCACCACCTCATCGCTGGCTGAGAGGTTGCAAATAAGGTTGGCTCCTGCTGCTGCCATTGTAAAAGAGGGAGGCATAACACTCCACAAATCTTCGCAAATCTCTATGCCAAAGAGAAGATCGCCATCCTCAAAAAGCAGATCCACGCCAAAAGGGGCATCAAGCAAAAACTCCCCTTTTACATCCTTACCGCTGCTAAACCATCGCTGCTCATAAAATTCTCTATAATTTGGCAAGTAGCTCTTTGGTACAATACCCAAAATCTTACCATCTTGCAGCACTACAGCACAGTTATAGAGCCTATTTTGATGCCACAAAGGTGCACCCACTATAACTATCTCATCTCTTACTACTCTCTTTAGCTCCTCTAACCCCTCTAAAACAGCTTGATGCACACTCTCTTGCATAAAGAGATCACCCAGCGTATAACCAGTGAGGCAAAGCTCTGGAAAAAGGAGTATTTGAGCATCTTTATGCTGATGAATAAGCTCACTAATAAGCGCTACATTTGCCTCTACATCTGCCAAAAAGAGCTGAGGGGATATAGCAGCAACACGAATAAAACTCATCTTTGCTCTTTAATCTCAATTTTTTCTATAATGTCGCCTTGATCAATCATATCTAGCGTCATAAAGGAGTTGGCATCATCCTCCTCAATCGCTCCAAAAACCGTATGCACTCCATCAAGATGAGGGCAATCTACAAAACAGATAAAAAATTGACTCCCCCCTGTATCTTTGCCTGCATGCGCCATAGAGATAGCTCCTCTTTTGTGTTTGTGCCTGTTTTTATCACACTCACAAGCAATTGCCCAGCCAGGTCCTCCTCTGCCTGTACCCTCTGGGCAGCCACCTTGCGCCATAAAGCCTTTGATAACCCGATGAAATTTCAGGCCGTCATAAAAACCGCTTCTTGCCAGATGTACAAAATTTGCCACCGTATTTGGTACCTCATCCCCAAAAAGGCGAATCCAAATATCCCCTTTATCCTTTATGCTAATTTTTGCCCACTGATATTTTGCTATATCTGAAATATCATACTCTTTAAGTCTTTTACCAAAAATATTGAGCATTCTTTTCCCTTTAGAAACTTTTTACTCTTTTTATCCATACTTTTTATAAGAGTTTAAGCTATTTTATCCTCTTATTTGTTACAATGAAATTAAATTCTTAAACTTAATAAGGCACAACAATGAAAAGGATCCTCTCTCTTAGCATAATCACTGCTGCTATAGCATTTGGAGCAGCCTATAAAATACCTGAGCAGTCCCTACGCTCTGTTGCATTAGCCGGAGCCTATGTAGCGGGGGCAGATGATGCAGATGCTGCCTACTTTAATCCAGCCAATATGAGCTTTTTGCCAAACAAGAGCTTTTTTGAGTTTAGCGCCACAGCTATCTATCTACCAAAAATTAGTTTCAAAGGCAAAGTATACTCACCTCTAAGCAAAAAGTTAGAAAAGGCTAGTGCAAAAAGTAAAGATGAAGGCTTTTTCGTGCCCCATATGCACTGGGTAAGTAAAGAGTATAAAGGACTTCGTTTTGGCCTTAGTCTCACTACCCCTGCTGGACTCTCTAAACGCTGGACAACGCAGCCTCAAATCTGGAGTGCTCAAGAGTTTACACTGCGTGTACTAGAGATAAATCCATCGCTCTCTTATAAAATAAGCGATAAACTAGCAATTGGCGCAGGTGTAAGGGCAATCTATAGCGATGGTAAAGTGCGTATTAAGTTTCCAAATCTCTACAGTGAAGATCT
>WGAX01000131.1 GCA_015494595.1 Nitratiruptor sp. | reverse complement strand
CCATCCTCTTCTATCACCATAAAGCAGGGGCAAAATCGCTTACCATACATCAGTTTGTGTCTAGCTAAGCCCATAATAATACCCTCATTAATCTCTTCGTTAGGGTTGTAAACCCACCCAAACTGTTTGCACACTTTATCAGTAAATTTTTTGGTCTTTTCAACCTCCTCCAAAAACTCCTGGCTGCTCATATCGATTTCACGCCTTACTGCCATATGCTCTCCTTGACTTTTTTTCAATATTACCAAGTTTATTTTTTAAGTTTTGTTAAACCCTACTACTCTACCCCTCTTTTAGAATTGATAAAGTAACACTCTTCTAGCTCCTCTTTTCTACCGTTTTTATAAAAGCGGGTAATAACTTGTCTATTGCTCTTTTTTATGGGTGCTACAATAATACCATTATGGGAAAGTTGCTCAAAAAAATGAGAGGGAATATGCTCAATAGCTGCAGAAAAGAGAATTCGATCGTATGGGGCAAACTCTTTCCATCCCAACATTCCATCTGCATAACGGATATGAATATTAGTAATACCCAACTCACGAAAACGAAGTCTTGCCTCAATAACAAGCCTCTCAATCCTCTCTACGCTAAAAACGCGTCTAATAAGTTTAGACAAAATTGCTGCTTGATAACCGCTTCCACATCCAATTTCTAGTACGCTATCTGCACTAAAAGGCTCTAAAAACTGTGTCATTTTAGCAACCGTGAGAGGTGAGCTAATCCATTGATTGGAAGCGATTGGCAAAGCATCAAGTTTATAAGCGTGATGTTTTAGACCTGCAGGAACAAAGAGCTTTCTAGGAACCTCACCAAAAGCTTTTTTAATTTTTGGATGGAGAGGAAAGATCTTATCAATATTATCTGCCATTCTTTGGCACTTTTGCATCTCTAATTTTTCTATATAATTCATAAGCCTATATCCATATAACGGCGCATTTTTTTAATCTCTTGTAGATCGGCTTCTCTATTGAGGAGGCTTTTGCGATCATCTCTAAAAGGCACACCAAATGGATCTATAATTGCACTGCTTTTTGCCATATCATCATTTGCACTGTCGCTAGCAATTACAAAACATTGATGCATAAGCGCAAGGGCTTCAGTAAACTGCTCAAAATGCCGTTTGCGCAGTTTTCCCCACATTGCTGGTACAAGAATTATATCTGCTCCTTTTAGGCGCTGCCAAATTTCGATAAAACGCAGCTCAAAACAGATTAAAAGCCCAAAACGAAGATTATCTAGGGTAAAGAGCCTAATATCCTCCATTTTGCCGGCACTAAAATACTCAGTCTCTCCGCCAAATTTGAAAAGCTTTACTTTTGGCTGCTCGTAGACGAGCTCTTCTTTATAGAGGACTTTTGCGAAGTTGTAGAATTTGCCGTCTCTTTTTTCAATTTGGGTGTAGCAGATGATGCGCTCTTTAGAGAGTGGCAATAGCTCTTCAAGTGCCTTTTTACTAAATGCTGCAGCCTCTTCAAATCTCTCATAGCTAAAGCCAGTAAGCACCACTTCGGGAGCTACCACAATGTCACCGCTTTTTTTGATGAGCTTTTTAAGGCGGCGCAGATTTGCCTCAAAATCCTCAGTGGTATTACACTGAATAGCACTAAAAGTCATCAAAATCTAAACTTCCTTTGGAGTAGTTGGTGACATTCCCCTCAAAAAAGTTGGTTTTTTGATCGTTAAATTTTGCAAAATCATCCACCCACTTAATTGGATGCTCCACATTATACATAGGATCTAGCCCAACGCGCTGTAATCTATCATCTGCTAAATATTTGATATACTGCTCAATGATCTCATCAGTAAGTCCCAAGATTTGACCTTGGGTGATATATTTGCCCCAGCTGCTCTCAAGCTCCACTGCCCCCTCAAACATCGTATACACATCATCAATAAGCTCTTTGCTAAAGAGCTCTGGACGCTCTTTGCGTAGAGTATTGATCATATTTTGAAAAATGAGCAGATGCGTTACCTCATCTCTTTGGATGAAACGAATCATCTGCGCACTTCCTAGCATTTTGCCACTTCTTGCCAAGGTATACATATAGGTAAAGCCGCTATAAAAGTAAATTCCCTCTAGGATTTGATTGGCAAACATCGCTTTGAGAATATTCTCATCGCTTGGATCTGCTGCTAAATCCTCATACACTTTTGCGATGTAGTCGTTTTTTTGTTTAAGCTTGAGATCTTCACGCCAAAGCTCATAAATCTCGTCAGTATTTTGGCTGATACTATCTACCATCACCGCATAACTTTGTGAATGGAGCGCCTCTTCAAATGCTTGGCGTACAAGGATGAGGTTGATTTCGGGTGCGGTAATGTAGGGGTTGACATTGTCGATGAGGTTGTTGGTCTGCAAGCTATCCATAAAGATAAGTTGTGCTAGGACTTTGTCATAAGCTAATTTTTCTGCATCTGTAAGCAGCTTATAGTCTCTGGCATCTTGTGTCATATCCACCTCTTTGGGAAACCAGGTGTTGGCTAGCATCATCTCCCAAAGGTTATATGCCCACTGATATTTGATCTTGTTAAGCTCAAAAATTCCTGTAGGATTGCCCCCAAAGACTTTGCGCTCATTAACGCTCTCATGGGAGTTTGGATTATAGATCTTTTTCCGATGGTATCTCATTTATCTCCTCCTCAAAGACCCTATAAAACTTTTTTATTAAAAATTTTATAGAAGCCTTTGGTAAAATGGGGATATTATTTTAGCATAAAGGATAGCTTATGCGATTTGCCACCACATTTGGTGCATCAAAAGTTGATAAAAATGATCCAGCATTTGCTGAAGGTATAGAGCTTGG
>WGAX01000130.1 GCA_015494595.1 Nitratiruptor sp. | reverse complement strand
TGATAGCGCTGCACAATATCAGGATCGGGATGCAAGCTCACTTTGGCTTTCTCTTTGCCCTCATATGGCACTTGTGAGAGTACATAGCGAATAGATTCAAGCCTTGCCATCTTTTTGTTATTGGAGTTAACTATGATCCAGGGACTATAGGAGGTGTGAGTTTTGCTAAACATCTCCTCTTTGTAGTGGGTGATCTCATCCCAAAGCTCTTGGGCTTTTTTATCTACAGGGCTAAGCTTCCACTGCTTAAGGGGATTTCTCATGCGCTCCTCAAAGCGCTTTTTTTGTGTCTCTTTAGAGATCGAGAACCAAAACTTAATCAAAATTATGCCATCATCAATCAGAGCATGCTCAATCTCTGGGACTTCTTTCATAAACTTCTCATACTGCTCTTTGGTGCAAAATCCATAGACAGGCTCCACGATAGCTCTGTTATACCAGCTGCGATCAAAAAAGGCGATCTCTCCTGGATTTGGGAGTTGTGCAAAGTAGCGCTGAAAGTAAAACTGCCCCTTTTCTACCTCTGTGGGCGCTGGCAGGGCTACTACCCGATATTTTCTAGGATTTAGATGCATAGTAAAGCGCTTAATCGCTCCACCTTTGCCTGCTGCATCTCTTCCCTCAAATATAATCATCAATCTCTTTTTGTTCTCATAAATCCAGTTTTGCATCTTAATAAGCTCAATTTGTAACTTCGTCAACTCCTCTTCATACTCTACTTCTTTAATAGCCTTAGAGATTTTCTTCTTTTTTACAAGCATTTTAAGGCCTGTTTTGGTGCGAAGTTTGCTAATTTTATTCTCTATCTCCTCAACTTTTGCCCTTAAATCTGGAGCTTGGATATGCTCTTTTAGATACTCTAAATCCTCATAAAGCGTCTTCATCTAACTTCTCCTTTATCTGCTTATAAAGCTGATGCAGCACCTCTTCATAATCGGCTACACCCTCTTCTACTTGATCCATGATGCTCTCTAGCTCTTTTGTATAGTGCTCATTAACAAAGGCGTAGATATTTGGATGAGCTTTTAACTCCTCATAAACTCTTATACCAAGTTGTGTGGCAAAAAGTAATCCCCTTTTTTCTACAATGTAGCGCCTTTGTTGCAGTTTTTGAATTGTAATAGCATAGGTAGAGGGTCTGCCTATACCTCTTTCTTTCATCATCTTTACAATCTTGGCATAGGTGTAGCGGGGCAGTTTGGATCTGGCAAAAAGGCTTTTTGCTACTGCCACTTCTCCCTCTGGTATGGTATAAAGAGGTATCTGCCAGATTAAATCTATACCGTGCTCTACAATCTGGCTAAAAAAGCTAAACTCTGCTTGGAGTGTTTTGGCTCTAGCAACCGCAACTACTTCTTTAACTTTTGCCTCTTTCATCTGGGAAGCTATAAAATTGCGAAAGATCAGATCGTAAAGCTTCAGATGCGCTTTTGTAAAAGCTCTGTTGCTTAGTTGTAAAAACTCTTCCAACTCCTTTGCATCCATCGCTTTTGTAGGGCGAATAGCCTCGTGTGCACCGCTGGATTTGCCAAAGCTTCTTGGTACAAAATAGTCACTGCCAAAATGCTCACCTATATACTCTTTGGCTAAGGCAATGCCCACGCTGCTAACGTGAATAGAGTCGGTGCGATGGTAGGTAATGAAGCCAGCTTCAAAGAGCTCTTGAGCCAACTGCATTGTTTTGGCAGGAGAAAAGCGCAGGTGGTTAGCAGCCTCATAAAGCAGCGTATCGGTACTAAAAGGCTCCCTAAAAAGGCTCTTTGTCTCTGTCTTTTCATAGCTTACCTGCACATTCTGCAAGCTCTCATAAAACTTTTGCGCCTCTCTTTTTTCCTCAAACACAAACTCCACAAACTGCCCTAAAAAGCTAGCTCTTACTATATAAACTTTTTCTTTAGCCTCCAGCTCTCTAATTACGATCCACTCAAGCACTGCACTTTGCACCCGCCCGGCACTAAGATTTCTTTTATCAAATCTTTTTTGCAGATACTGACTTACACTAAAACCAATCCATCTATCTGCTATACGCCTGATTAACTGGGCTTTAACAAGATTTTCATCAAACTCTCTTGGGCTGCTTATGGCCTCATCAAAAGCCCTTTTAGTTACTTCGTGAAACTCTGCACGCCTAATGGTGCTGTTATAAGCTCTTATCTGCAAAGCAGTATCATAAGCGATCTTCTCTCCCTCCATATCCGGATCTGTTGCTACAAAGAGCCTCTTTACCTCCAGGCCATTTTCTCTTAAGGCTTGCACAATAGCCTCTTTACTCTCATCAATTGGCTCAAAAATTGGCACAAAATCCTTTATGCCATAAAAACCCTCCTCTTTATTGAGATCAAACAGATGCCCCTTTGATGCAGCGATATTTATAATCATCCCCTCTTTGGCTACCTCATAGACTCGTAAAGTGCCAAAGTCTCTTACTAAAGGCTTGCCATAAAAGCTTGCAATCGTTCTTGCTTTATTGGGCGATTCAACAATCACCAAAGCAGTTTCAAAAAACTCTTTTGCCCCTTGCAATTTGCCGCTTAAAGCTGCTCTAATTTTTTCTCTATCCTCATCCACTTTTTGCAAAATCTGGCCAATATCTACCTCATCAGTCCTCTTAAACACAATAGCATCGCTAAACCAGCGCACCTTTTTTTGTAAGCTATGAAAAGCCTTTTGGCTATCTACCAACACAAGTGAGAGCCCAAAACTTAGTCCTCCCACATAGAGCCTACTCACTCTACCACTTGCTTGGATATAGCCTGTCACATCGGCAGTTATGAGCTTGAATTTTTCTTCTTTGATGATGGAGATGTCAGGGCTTTCATTAATTTGCTGGATAAATTCTGGAGTAAGTAGCCCAATAATCTCTTTATAAATCTCTTCTACCCTTTTTCTGGCCAGCTCACTCAACCTATCGCTTGGTATAAAAAGCAGCCTCTTTAAGTAAGAGAGATAACCCAAAAACTTCTCATCTTTAATCAAAGGTAAAAGGGCTAAAAGAAAGTAGTAAAGTGTGGTATGGTGTGAAATATCAAGTGGGAACTCTAGCTTTGGCACACCTACAAAAAGGGCATAGCGCACTACATCTGGCATATCAATACCACGCGCTAGTGGGTTACGATAGCTAGCAAACCCTACCACTACTTGGATTTTTCTTTCTCTAAACTCTTCGGGACTAAAATCCTCATAGCTGCTAGCTGCAACACCTCTATCTTGCAAAAATGCCACAAACTCCTTTAAGCGCTCCTTCGTTTCATTGCCAGGCAAAAAAGCAAGTCCGCCCCCTCCAAACTCTTTGATGCGATCC
>WGAX01000129.1 GCA_015494595.1 Nitratiruptor sp. | reverse complement strand
GCCAATAAACAGGGAGCAAGCGATAAAGCAGTCATTATTGCTGATGCTCTTGATAGAGCAGTTGGAAAATATCTCAACAACGACAAAACGCCAAAAAGAAAAGTAGGCGAGCTAGATAACAGAGGAAGTCACTACTATCTTGCTACTTACTGGGCCCAGGAGCTTGCAAACTGTGGCGATAACGAGCTAGAAACAAAATTTGCACCAATTGCTGAAAAACTCAAAGCAAATGAGGCAAAAATCTTAGAAGAGATACAAGCTGCTGAAGGAAAACCGACAGATATTGGAGGCTACTATCATCCAGATGATAATAAAGCTGAAGCTGCTATGAGGCCTAGTAAAACATTTAATGAAATAATCGAATCAATCTAATATTTGGGGCTTTTGCCCCAAAAGAAAGGAATGCCAATGCCAAAGGGTTCAAAAGTATCAATTGTCGGAGCTGGCGGCAATGTGGGAAGTATTGTTGCATACTCCATTGCAATGCAAGGGTTAGCTCATGAGGTGATTTTAGTGGATAGGGATAAAGATAGGGCTGAGGGAAAAGCTCTCGATATGAACCAAGCAGCTGCTGCTCTTAGAACGCACTCTGTTGTAAAAGCTGCTAAGAGTTATGAGGATATTGCTGACTCAAAAGTTGTGGTAATTACTGCTGGATTTCCTAGAAAACCCGGAATGAGTAGAGATGATTTGCTTTTTGCAAATGCTGATATTGTGAGTGAGGTTACTGAAAATATTGCTAAATATGCTCCTGATTCAATTATTATAGTAGTAACCAATCCTCTCGATACGATGACTTATGTTGCACTTAAAAGAAGTGGTTTTCCAAAAAATCGAGTTATTGGAATGGCTGGGATCTTAGATGGTGCAAGAATGACGCACTTTATCTATGAGAAGCTTGGATTTGGTGCTGGTCAGATTCGTGCTACTGTTATTGGAGGGCACGGTGATTATATGGTGCCTCTTCCTAGATACTCAACTGTCGCAGGCATTCCAATAACTGACCTTTTAACTCCTGGCGAATTACAAGAGGTTATTGACGCTACGAAAAATGGTGGAGCACAGATTGTAAAGCTTATGGGTACAAGTGCCTATTTTGCACCTGGTAAAGCAACAGCTATTATGGTTGAAGCAATTTTAAAGGACTCCAAAAAGATCTATCCATGCTCTACTTTACTTGAGGGTGAGTATGGTGTACACGGTATCCCAAATGGAGTGCCCGTAACACTTGGCTCAGATGGCGTGGAGGATATTATTGAGTTGCAGCTGACTCCAAAAGAGAAGAAAGAGTTTAATAGAAGTGTAGCTTCAGTTAAAGAGCTTATTGATGTTTTAGAGTCACAAAACTATTTTGGGGAAAAGTGATGAGAACTATTGCTTATAACGATATTGTCAAAGCTATTCGTGATACTATTATCTACTCCACAACTCATCTAAGCGAAGATATGCTAAAAGCTTTACAAGAGGCTTTACAAAAAGAGGAGAGTCCAGTCAGTAGAGCAGTTTTAGAGCAGCTTTTAGAAAATGCCCAGCTTGCTGCCAAAGAGACAAAGCCTCTATGTCAAGATACGGGGCTTGCTATATTTTTTGTAAAAGTTGGAGAAGATGTAAAGATTGAGGGTGGAAGTCTTAAGAGTGCAATCTATGAAGGAACCCAAAAAGGGTATGAAGAGGGGTATTTGCGTGCATCTACTTGTGACTGTTTTACGCGCCAAAACCTCAAAGACAAAGTGGGTTACAATCTTCCACCAATAATCTATTTTGATATTGTGCCGGGCGATAAGCTAGAGATCGAATTTGCTGCAAAAGGTGGAGGAAGTGAGAATGGAAGTCGAGCCACTATGCTAGCTCCTGCTCAAGGAATTCCTGGTATTAGAGCTTTTGTCAAAGAGGTTGTAAGCAATGCGGGGCCAAATGTTTGCCCACCAATTGTTGTGGGTATTGGTATTGGTGGTAGCTTTGATATGGCTGCAGTAATGAGCAAGCATGCTCTCTTTCGTGATATTGGATCTTCTAATCCAGATCCAGAGTTGGATAAGTTGGAAAAGGAGATACAAGAGGAGCTCAATAAACTTGGTATTGGGGCAATGGGAATGGGTGGAACACAGACAGTTTTGGCTGTGCATATTGAGACATACCAGCCTGGAAGGATGTGTCATATTGCTTCACTTCCAGTGGCAGTAAATATCCAGTGTCACAGCTCGCGCCATGCGCACATTACACTCTAAGGATTACTAATGGCTGAGTATAAATTACAAACACCTTTGAGTGATGAGGATGTAAGCAAACTAAAAGCTGGAGATATAGTCTATCTTAGCGGCACACTCTATACAGCTAGGGATGCTGCGCATAAAAGATTGGTAGAGCTTATTGAAAAAGGTGAGAAGCTCCCTTTTGAGCTACAAGGAGCAGTGATCTACTATGTAGGACCCACTCCTCCAAAACCAGGCGAGGTAATAGGAAGTGCAGGGCCTACTACGAGTTATAGGATGGATAGCTATGCGCCAACGCTCATCGAGCATGGTTTGAAGGGAATGATTGGCAAGGGCAAAAGGAACGAAGCAGTCAAAGAGGCTTGCAAAAAGTATAAAGCCGTCTATTTTGGTGCAGTAGGAGGAGCAGGAGCTCTTTTGGCAAAGCGTATTAAAGAGGCTGAAGTTATTGCCTATCCTGAGCTTGGACCAGAGGCTGTAAGGCGCCTTGTGGTAGAGGATTTTCCTGTGGTTGTTGTCAATGATACCTATGGCAACGATCTCTATGAAGAGGGTAGAAAAGAGTGGGCAAAAGAATAAGAAAGGAGAGAGTATGAATATTCATGAGTATCAAGCCAAAGAGATCTTTCGATCTTATGGCGTTCCTGTGCCAAGAGGTGGCGTAGCTTTTAGCGGGCCTGAGGCTAGAAAAGTAGCAGAGGAGCTAGGAGGCGATCTTTGGGTTGTCAAAGCCCAAATTCACGCTGGTGGAAGAGGAAAAGCTGGCGGTGTGAAGCTAGCAAGAAGCCTGGATGAGGTGGAAAAGATAGCTGAAGAGATGTTAGGTATGACTCTCGTGACGCACCAGACTGGGCCTGAGGGTAAAAAGGTGGAAAAGGTTTACATCGAAGAGGGTGCAGATATTCAAAAAGAGTACTATCTGGGTATGGTGCTAGATAGAAGCTCTGAAATGCCAGTAATGATGGCTTCCACTGAAGGTGGTATGGAGATTGAAGAGGTGGCTGCAAAAACTCCTGAGAAAATCATCAAAGTAGCCATTGATCCAACAATAGGTTTTCAAGGGTTTCATGGCAGAAAGCTTGCTTTTGGTTTGGGACTAGCCAAAGAAGAGATGAAACCATTTATTCAATTTGCTCAGGCTCTTTATAAAGTCTATATGGATAAAGATGCAAATTTAATAGAGATTAACCCGCTTATCAAAACCGGAAGTGGAGAGTTTTTGGCTCTTGATGCGAAAATGGGCTTTGATGATAACGCACTCTTTAGACATCCAGATATTGCTGAAATGAGAGACTTAAGTGAAGAGGATCCAATTGAGGTAGAGGCTGCAAAATATGGGCTAAGCTATGTTAATCTTGATGGTAATGTAGGATGTATGGTTAATGGTGCAGGTCTTGCTATGGCGACTATGGATATTATCAAGCACGAAGGTGGTGAGCCTGCAAATTTCCTCGATGTTGGAGGCGGTGCAAATCCTGAGACAGTAGCAAAAGGATTTGAGCTTATTTTGCAAGATGAGAATGTAAAATCTATTTTTGTCAATATCTTTGGTGGAATTGTGCGCTGTGATCGTATTGCTAATGGTATTTTGCAAGCGACACAGCAGGTAGAAGTAAGTGTGCCAGTAATTGTGCGCCTTGATGGCACCAATGCCGATGAAGCAGCTGAAATCCTTAAAAATGCTAACATTAAAAATATTATCCCTGCAACTGATCTAGCAGATGGAGCCAAAAAAGCGGTAGCTGCTGCGAAAGGAGAGCTATAATGAGTATTTTGGTTAATAAAGATACAAAAGTAATAGTGCAAGGTTTTACAGGAAAAGAGGGGACTTTTCATTCCCAGCAGTGCATTGAGTATGGTACGCAGATTGTTGGAGGGGTGACTCCAGGCAAAGGTGGGCAGACTCATCTAGATCGTCCAGTTTTTAATACTGTACAAGAGGCAGTAGATGCTACAGGGGCTACTGTGAGTATGATTTTTGTGCCTCCTGCCTTTACTGCTGATGCAGTTATGGAGGCTGCCGATGCTGGTATTGAGCTTGCAGTGATCATTACTGAGGGTGCTCCTGTTAAAGATATGATGTATGCAAAGATGTATGCTACCAAGAAGGGGATGAAGACTATTGGGCCAAACTGCCCGGGTATTATTACTGCAGAAGAGTGTAAGATTGGTATTATGCCAGGTTTTATCTTCAAAAAAGGTAATGTAGGTCTTATTAGTAAATCTGGAACACTTACCTATGAAGCAAGTAACCAGGTAGTAAAAGAGGGTCTTGGCATCACTACGGCTGTTGGTATTGGTGGTGATCCTATCATTGGGCTCAGCTACAAGCAGCTTTTGCCTCTCTTTGAAGCAGATCCAGAGACTGAGGCTATTGTAATGATTGGTGAGATTGGAGGGACTTTGGAGATTGAGGCTGCTGAGTTTATCAAAGAAAACATTACTAAACCAGTTGTTGCATTTATCGCTGGCCAGACTGCTCCAAAGGGTAAAAGAATGGGGCACGCAGGTGCAATCATTAGCGGCGGGCAAGGAACTGCCCAAGAGAAGATGGAAGCACTTGCTGCTGCAGGTGTGCATGTAGTTAAATCTCCAGCAGATATTGGGAAGACTGTAGCAAAAGCTTTAAATAAATAGAATTTATTTTAATATAAAGGAGAGTATTATGGGATTGATAAAGGCCCCTGAAAATACGCCTGTATGGGTGGAAGAGAAAAACTGTAAAGCCTGCGATTTGTGTGTAGCATACTGCCCAGCAGGTGTACTTGCAATGGTTCCAGAGCCAAAAACGATTCTTGGTGCAATGGTAAAGGTTGTCTATCCAGAAGCTTGTATCGGATGTAATGATTGTGAGCTTGAGTGTCCAGACTTTGCAATTATGGTAGCAGATAGAAAAGAGTATAAGTTTGCAAAACTTACAAAAGAGGCAAAAGAGCGAGCGGAAGCTATCAAGAAAAACCACTATATGGCTCGCGAAGAAGATATCAAAGCACTTTGTGCATAAGGAGAAAGAATGGCAAGAGAGGTAATATCTAGCGGTAACGAATTGGCTGCAAAAGCTGCAATAGATGCGGGATGTAAATTTTTTGGTGGGTATCCAATTACTCCATCGAGTGAAATCGCACATGAGATGAGTGTACTGTTGCCAAGAGTTGGTGGCAAGTTTATCCAGATGGAGGATGAGATTGGTGGTATTGCTGTAGCCTTGGGTGCTAGTATGAGTGGTGTGAAATCTATGACAAATACTTCTGGACCGGGAATTAGTCTTAAATCTGAGCAGATTGGTCTTGGGTTTATGACTGAAACGCCACTTGTCATTACAAATGTTATGCGTGGCGGTCCATCAACTGGTCTACCCACTCGCGTGCAACAAGGTGATATTAACCAAGCAAAAGCTCCGACACATGGTGATTACAAATCAATCACTTTTTGTCCAGGAAGCTTAGAAGAGTGTTATACGGAGGTTGTAAGAGCATTTAATGTGGCTGAAGAGCTTATGACAATTGTATTTGTGCTTTTGGATGAAACGCTTGGACACATGCATGGTAAAGCAGTACTACCAGATTTGGAAGAGGTGCAAGCCTCAATTGTAAATAGGGCTACACCAGATCCATCTATTCCAAAAGAGGAGTTTAAGCCATTTGATGTGCCACTTGATAAGCCTGCAGTTATTCCTCCGATGTTTCAAGGATATAGGTTCCACCTGACAGGGCTTCATCACGGACCTACAGGCTTCCCAACAGAAGACGCTGAGATTTGTCAGAACCTCATTGAGAGACTTCATAGAAAGATCGATGTACGAAGAAAAGATCTGCTTGATAGCTATGAGGAGTATATGCTTGATGACGCTGAATGGCTTATTGTTGCTTATGGAAGTGTGAGTAGAAGTGCAAGAGAAGCGATTAATAGACTAAGAGAGCAAGGTAAAAAGGTTGGAATGTTTCGACCAATTACCCTTTGGCCAAGCCCAGAGGATAAGATGAAAGAGATAGGGGAGAGATTCCCAGCAGAAAAGATCTTGATGCCAGAGCTCAATATGGGACAATATATTGATGAGGTAGAGAGAGTTATGAAAAAGCGCCCAGTTGCACTCAATAAAGCAAACGGTAGACCTATTAGTCCTGCAGAAATCATTGAAAAACTCAAAGAGATGGGTATATAAGGGGGAGATTATGGCATTTAATTACAATGAATATCTACGAACGGACAAGATGCCAACACTTTGGTGTTGGGGATGTGGTGATGGAATCATTCTTAAAGCTGTTATTCGTGCGATTGATAAGCTTGGATGGAATATGGATGATGTGTGTGTGGTGAGTGGAATTGGGTGTAGTGGGCGTTTTAGCTCGTATCTTAACTGTAATACTGTGCATACTACTCACGGGCGAACCGTAGCATACGCAACAGGGATTAAGCTTGCAAATCCTGATAAGCATGTGATTGTAGTAGCAGGAGATGGTGATGGACTAGCAATTGGTGGTAACCACACAATTCATGGATGTCGTAGAAACATCGATCTTAATTTCATTCTTATCAACAACTTTATCTATGGACTAACCAACTCACAAGTAAGTCCAACTACACCTAAGGGATTTTGGGCAGTTACTACGCAGTATGGTAATGTGGATCCTACATTTGATGCATGTAAACTAGCTGAAGGGGCAGGAGCTACATTTATTGCTAGAGAGACTGTCACAGATCCGAAAAAGCTTGAGAAGATGTTTATCAAAGGGTTTGAGCATAGAGGTTTTAGCTTCTTTGATGTATTTAGCAATTGTCATGTAAACTTGGGTCGTAAAAATAAGATGGGTGAAGCGATCCAAAATCAAAATTGGATTGATAGTATTACAATGAGTAAAGCTAAATATGATAAACTCCCAGAAGAGGAGAAGATCAACTACTTCCCAACAGGCATCCTCCATCATATAGATGATCAGATGGAGTATTGTGATGCTTACGACCTTGTTATCGAAGCGGCACAGAACAAGAAAAAAGTAGATATACCTGTACAGGTAAAACCATTCTAATAAAGGGGCTTTGCTCCTTTTGAATCGCTACGCTCATAGTAGTTATTCAAAGAAATAACAAAAACAAACTCAAAGGAAGTTGACTATGAGACATCAACTACGATTTACAGGTGTTGGCGGGCAGGGTGTTTTGCTTGCTGGTGAGATTTTGGCTGCTGCAAAGATTAAAGCTGGTGGCTATGGTGTAAAGGCTGCTACATATACCTCACAAGTGCGAGGCGGTCCAACAAAGGTGGACATTATTCTTGATGATGAGGAAATTCTCTATCCTTATGCAAATGAGGGTGAGATTGAGTATATGCTCTCCACTGCACAAGTGAGCTATAATCAGTTTAAAAGTGGGGTAAAAGATGGCGGTATTATTGTATTTGAGCCAAACCTTGTAACTCCTACACAAGAGGATCTTGACAGATGGGAGATGTATGCTATTCCTATTATCTCCATCGCAAAAGAAGAGGTAGGTAATGTGGTTACCCAATCTGTCGTAGCCCTTGGTGTGACTATTGAGATGACAAAAGTGTTGGATGAAGAGCTTGTATATGAGACAATGATCTCAAAAGTGCCTCCAAAGTTTGTGGAGCTCAATAAAACTGCTTATAATCTTGGTGTGAAATATGCAAAGGAGGCCAAAGCCAAAGGCCGCATCAAAACAGTAGCTGAAGCGGAAGCTCTCAAAGCCAAAGATATCTGCGCGATCTAAAGTTGTGCCCTCTGGGCACAACAGCCTCTATAAACATCTGCTAGCACTCTTTTCTTCGTCAATTTTACCTTTTTTAAATCCTTTTTTAGATAGAATCAGACAAAAAATTATCAAGGAAACTCGATGCAAAATCTTCAGGAAATTCTACAAGCCCATAAATTATCAATGGAAGATTACGAGCATATTAAAAAGATTCTTGGCAGAGAGCCAAACCTTGTAGAACTTGGTATCTTTAGTGCAATGTGGAGTGAGCACTGTAGCTATAAATCGAGTAAAAAGTATCTTAGAGATTTTCCCACAGAGGCACCTTGGGTCATTCAAGGACCAGGTGAGAATGCTGGAGTTATAGATATAGGCGATGGATATGCTGCAGTTTTCAAGATGGAGAGCCACAATCACCCGAGTTTCATCGAGCCATATCAAGGAGCAGCCACTGGCGTTGGTGGGATTTTACGCGATGTATTTACGATGGGGGCACGCCCGGTTGCAAATTTGAATGCTTTGCGCTTTGGTGAAGTGAAAAGAGAGGATGAAATTGGGGCTCATCAGCGCTACTTGGTGCGCGGCGTAGTTGCAGGCATTGGAGGCTATGGCAACTGCGTAGGCGTGCCTACCATTGGCGGAGAGATGAGCTTTGAAGAGTGCTACAACGGCAATATCTTGGTTAACGCTTTTAGCTTAGGGATTTGCAAACAAGATGAAATCTTTTATGGAAGGGCGGAGGGAGTAGGCAACCCAGTTATCTATGTAGGTAGCAAAACGGGGCGAGATGGTCTTGGTGGGGCTGTGATGAGTAGCGATAGCTTCACAGAAGAGTCCAAAAAACTTCG
>WGAX01000128.1 GCA_015494595.1 Nitratiruptor sp. | reverse complement strand
TTTATGATAGAAGTTACGAGCTTGGAGAGTGCTTTAGCAAAAGCGTGCGATTTGTCTCATTTGAAAATCAAATCCTTAAATGGCAAAGTGAGCCTTTAGGAGAGTGTAAGGAGCGCCTCAAACACGCCTACCCTATTATCAAACACTTTGTACAAGAGATCTTTGGGATTGATACCAAAATCCAAAAGGTTGATACACCAAAAAAGTGCGATGAGCCTTCCTCTATGATTGAGGAGGCAGAATTTGGTACATCAAGCTGCATACAATCTCACTTCCAAGCTATAGAGAGTGAGGATATTCTCAAAGCCCCAATGGTGCAAAAGGCAAAAGAGCTCTTCAAGCCAAAACGCATCATCGTTAAAACGAAAGTGTAGTGCCTAATTGCAAGGAGCTACCACTTCATCATGTTTATACATTTCACAAAACATAATGTTACCAATTTGATCGTAAATATTGAATTTCCCTTCTGCTTTACCATTGATATAAATTAAATTCCCAAAAAGTAAGCCGTTTTCACTATAGATGTCTGTATATCCTTGAAGAGTGTTATTTACATAGGTATTAACAAAAAATAGCCTGCCATCTTCCAGCCAAATTTTGCTAACACCATCCCATTTGAGCACTTGTGCCGCACTATCATAGACAAAGTCGCTCTCTTCACGAATCTTTCTACTGTCATAATAACTACAACCTATATAGCGGTTGGCGTTTTGCTGGATAAAATAAAAAACGGTTCCATTTTTTGTTTTACCTGTAAAATCAAAAACTCCATTATTCCCATTTGGTTCAGGTAATGCGCTACTATTAAAGGTTTTTGGACAATATTGGGGATCTGGCCATCTACTCCAATGAATTTTTGCCTTATTTTGATAGAGGACATATGCATTTTGATGGGGCGCTTTATAAGTACAAAGCCCTTTTGCATAATCGTCTTGCACTATAAAACAATTAACAATATTTCCTTTAGGATCGTAATAGAGTTCTCTACCATCTGCTTTATTGTTTTTACATGGCACTTGATGCGCAATGTTTCCACTCTTATAAAGAGTATAGCTTTTACCTTCAAGATATCCCATTTGGTACTTTTCAACCAAAAAAAGCTCACCGCTTCTATACCATATTTTATGATAGCCATTTTTTGCAATCAGATCCTGACTCATCCACTCATAAACAACTTCATCTTTAATAGGCGCTCCCTCCCTATCTTCGTAATATTTACACCAATACTCTTTTGGGTCTTTAAATACTATATATACCTTTTCTTCAAATTCATCTCTACCTTCATCATCAAAAAGAGATCTTTGCAATCTACTAGGGCAGCCCTGAGGTTGTGGAAAATTACTCCATCGATAAGGTATCTTTGGAAAGGCAGTAGTTGAAGAAGAGCCTCCAGTTGAGTTTGTTGTCATACTACATTGCAATGGAGTAGAACCTGTATAAGTAAAAGAGATATAAAAATCGCTACCACCATTTTGATTATTTGTAACCCCCGGTAAAGAGATCTGATTTTGATTTTGACTTGGAGCAATAAAATCTTTAATAGCTATATCAGGAAGCGGATCAGGCACCCCGTCACAATCTAAATCCAAATAGATAAAATCTCCGTTAGGTGAAGCTCCCATTAACTTAAAAAGATAGGCATTATTACCAAAAAAACCTAAATATAGCCAGGAAAATGCACTATTTTGATCCATCGAAAAATTGAGATAAATAAACAGACCGCTTACATTCTGTAAATCTATATCGTTAGGAAGAGTATGCAGCCTTTTCCATCCAAAAGCGTTACTGCTTGTTGGAGGATTACCAAGAAGCTGATAGATCTCCTGAGTGGATAGAGCTATATATATCCAATCACTCTTTTGAATTCTTCCATCTTTATTAAAGTCATACTGATAAAACGCTCCATTAACTTTATACTCTCCTGTCGTTATCTTTTTAATAAGACAATCGTAATAGTTTGCATCTATACTACATGCCCAAAGTATCCATGGAATAAGTAACAAAAGTAGCTTTTTCATCTCCTCTCCTTTTTAGTGCTTTAGCACTTTATACTTCTATTATATGGAGTAAAAACTTAATTTTTTATTACATTCTTTTACCTCTTAAGTAAATTATACAATCAAATTAAACTTAAATAAGATTAGAATGAAATTATCTATCTAAAGGAGTCTAAGTTGAAATCTCTATCCCTAACCGCTGCTTTGGCTTTGTCTCTTTTTGGAGCACAAGCAGATATAGCAAATGTAGTAAACAGCATAAAAAACCATTCATATAAGGTTAGAGGCTATTTTGCCAACTACGGCAATGGGGCTTATGATTGGCTCTATCTGAGTGCAGAAGGAGCGCTATATAAATTGGATGGCGCTACAAAAAATGGCTACTTGCAATGGATGCCTCTCTCCTCCTATCTTTCGGCAAATTTGATAAATAAAAAGATTGCCATTGGCAGCCCAAAAACGCCACCCCCTCTAAAAACCATAACCTGTAAGGATAAAATGCCAGGAAGCTCATTTACTATTAACAAAGTCACTTATAAAGTGGTAGACGATACATCATTAAGAGCTATGAATCCCAATAAAGATGATTATGAACATATCTGCACAAGCCATATAAGCGATATGTCAGAACTATTTAGAAACGCTTTGCACTTTAATCAAGATATCTCCCAATGGGATACTAGCAGTGTAGAGGATATGAGCGGCATGTTTGATGGTGCCGTTAGTTTCAACCAGCCTCTAAATAGCTGGAATACCGCCAGTGTTACAAATATGAGTGCAATGTTTAGCAATGCGGTTCATTTCAACCAGCCCCTTAATAAATGGAATACTGCCAATGTGGTAGATATGAGCGCGATATTTGAAAACGCCATTAGCTTCAATCAAAATATAAGCAGCTGGTGTGTACCAAAAATAGTTGTAAAACCTATAAATTTTGATACAGGTGCGGCATTTGAAGGGGAAAACTATAAACAGCAAAAATGGGACACTTGCCCCTAAATTGTAAGCAAGGAGAGCACCTTTTGCTCTTGCTCCTTGCCTCTGCACTCATCTTTGCAAAACTCTACAATCTTGCCATGAAATCTGGCATAAATTTGAGACAGCGGCAACTCTTTGCCATAAAGTACATAGATTTTATCAACATTTTCTATCAAAGAAGTAGCTAGCAGATCTTGCAACTCTTCATAAGTTTCTATCTCATAGCCCAAAAATCTTAAAAGCTTTGCCGTGTAGGCATCTACAACCAAAAAATCTCTGTAACATGCATAATTGAGAATGCTATCTGCCGTCTCAAAGCCTATACCCTTTTGCGATAGCAGCCAGCTTCTAGAGGGCTTGGCTTTGAAGGCTTCAAAACTGCCGTAATCATTAAGTATTGCTTGAGAGAGCTTGATAATGCGGTGTGCTTTGGTATTGTAAAAGCCAGAAGGCTTGATAAGCTGGCTTAGCACCTTGCCATCCATATCGGCAATCTTCTCTAGCTCAATCTCTCCTACAAAACTCCTAAGATTTTTCAAAGATTTCTCTACATTCTCCCACTTTGTATTTTGTGTCAGCAGCGCACCCACCACAACCTCAAAACTTCCACTCTTTGGCCACCAGTAGGGATCTCTCTCC
>WGAX01000127.1 GCA_015494595.1 Nitratiruptor sp. | reverse complement strand
CATCTACCTCCCGGCACATTAAAACTAAATCTGCCTGGCCCAAAGCCTCTTAGTTGCGCCTCTTTAGTTTTGGCAAAAAGGGCTCGTATCTCATCCATAACACCCGTATAAGTAGCGGGGTTGCTTCGTGGGGTTCTGCCAATTGGACTTTGGTCTAAATAGATCACCTTATCTAGCTTCTCAAGCCCCTCAATCGTTACGCCTGCAATCTTTTTGACCTTTTTAGCGTGATTGAGGGCTTCTTTAGCCACTGGCAAGAGTGTGTGTAAGACAAGTGAGCTTTTGCCACTGCCACTCACTCCGGTAACCGCTACGAAGTTGTTGAGTGGGAATGAGACAGAGAGGTTTTTGATATTGTTGATGGTGACATTGCTCATTTTTAACCACTCATTTTGAAGGCGTCTATGAAAATACTCGATTTTCTTCTTGCCTTTGAGATATTGGGCAGTGAGGGTATCACTTTTTTTAAGATCTGCTACACTTCCAGCAAATACCACTTCCCCGCCATATTTACCAGCCCCAGGACCAATATCTACAATAAAGTCGCTTGCTTCTATCGTCTCTTTGTCATGCTCCACTACTATAACAGTATTGCCCTTTTTTTGCAGATTTTTAAGCGTTCTAATAAGTTTAAGCGTATCTCTTTCGTGCAGACCAATACTTGGCTCATCTAGTACATACATCACACCCGTAAGCCCGCTGCCAATCTGGCTTGCGATCCTGATCCTTTGCGACTCTCCCCCACTGATAGTCCTCGCATCTCTGCCAAGCGTGAGGTACCCTAGTCCCACATCCACCAAGAAAAAGAGTCGCTCTTGTATCTCTTTGAGAATGGGCTGGGCAATTTTGCTTTGCTGCTGGGTAAGATAGGAGAAATTTTTTTCATTTGCAAAGAAATTGTAGGCTTCCTCTACTGGCATATCCAAAATCTCGCCAATGCCTTTGCCAGCAACCTTAACCGCTAGACTTTGGGGTTTGAGGCGATGCCCTTTGCAGGTGGGGCACACCTTTTCACTCATATACTCGCCCAATTCCTTCTCATCTTTGAGCATATCATAAGCTATCTTGATTACGCCTGGCCAGATGCGTGTGAGTCTGTGGCTCTTCCACTGAAAAGTAACTCTCCCAGGAGCTCCATAGAGGATCGCTTTTTTGTGGTGCTCCGGTAGGCTCTTATAAGGAGTATCTATATCGATCCCCTCCTCTTGGCAAAAGGCCTTGAGAAATGTAAAGTAGTAGCTTTTGTTGTAGCCATAGAGAATCTTTATAGCTCCCTTAGCTATGCTTTTGTGCTCATCAATAATCTTAGCAAGATCCAAGGTATAGCGAATACCAAGCCCATCACACTCTTCGCAGGCTCCCTTGGGGGAGTTAAAGGAAAAACTAAGAGGCTCTAAAGGCTCAAAACTCACTTTACAATCAAAGCAAGCCAAATGCTCACTATAGTGATAGTGGGGTTTTGCTCCAACCTCATCGGCATTGAGTATATCAATCTCAACCTCTCCAAAGCTTAGATGCAAAGCCTTTTCTATGTCATCGGCTATGCGCGCTCTATTCTCATCTTTTATCACTAGCCTGTCGATGACGGCTTTGATGGTATGCTTTTTGGTTTTGGATAGCTCAATCTCCTCATCCAAGCGCACCATCACCCCATCTATCATAGCCCTTACATACCCCTTCTGACGCAAGGACTCAATCAAATCATTGAAGCTCCCCTTCTTCTCTTTGATAAGAGGAGCCAGAATGATAGCTTTGCTGCCTTTTGGGAGTTTAAGCACTTCATTGATAATATCTTGAGGCGTCATGTGCGAGATCTCTTTGCCGCACAAGTGGCAGTGCTGCTTGCCAACTCTTGCATACAGAAGTCTTAAATAGTCATAGATTTCCGTCACAGTGCCAACAGTACTTCTTGGGTTTTTGCTGGTGGTCTTTTGCTCAATAGCAATAGCAGGAGTGAGCCCCTCAATTTTATCCACATCGGGCTTATCCAGCCTATCAAGAAACTGCCTTGCATAGCTAGAGAGTGATTCTATATAGCGCCTTTGCCCCTCGGCATAGAGCGTATCAAAGGCCAGCGTGCTCTTACCACTGCCTGAAAGGCCTGTAAAGACAATAAGTCTGTTTTTGGGTAGTGTTAGATTGATGTTTTTTAGATTATGCTGCTTTGCTCCAATAATTTTAATACTATCCATCACACTCCTACAAAGATTTTTTTAAGCACCAAAAGTAAAATTACACTATATATCACAATCAACGCCTTTTTAAAGCGCTTTGTATCGGTTCTATGGGCTAATTTTATACCAAAATAGACTCCAACAAGCGAGCTTACCCCTACCAAAAAGCCATGCAGATAGTCTATATGCCCAAAGAGGCTCAGGCTCACAAAACCGCTAATAGAAGAAAAAATCACAAAAAAGAGCCCCATTGAGGCTGCTTTTTTTACATCTAAATGAAAAAAGCCAACAAGTATGGGGGTAACTAAAATACTTCCTCCAACTCCGATACTAATGGCAAAAAGTCCAATACCCACTCCTACCAAAAAAATAAGAGGTGTCGGGATATTTTTGGATTGGCCTACATTATGGGGAGCCTTAAAAAAGCGATACATAGCAAATGCTACAAAACCTAAAAACATCCACTCAAGCACACGGCTAGGCACAACACTTACAAAATAGCCGCTCCCAAGAGCTCCCAAAAAGCCGCCAATGCCAAGAGCCAACCCCTCATGGATTTTAAAGATATTTTTCTTGAAATTGAGATAGGAGCCAAAAAGAGAGCTAAAAACCATCTGTGTAACTGAAATCCCTACAGCCTCTTTTATATCAAAACCTAAATAGAGCAGAATCGGCACCAAAATCGTGCCT
>WGAX01000126.1 GCA_015494595.1 Nitratiruptor sp. | reverse complement strand
CCATTCGGGGGTTCGAATCCTCCCACCCCAGCCACAATTTTTCTTCAAAATATCGCGGGGTAGAGCAGTCTGGTAGCTCGTCGGGCTCATAACCCGAAGGTCGGAGGTTCAAATCCTCCCCCCGCAACCAAATTTTCCTCATTATAGTTTTCTTCAAATATCAAATCTAGCTTGATATTGTATAATACATTCAAAAAAGTGGAGCAAATATGCCAATTCAGCGAGTAAAAGAGGCTATTGAAGAGATTAAAAAAGGCAATATGGTTGTGATGATTGATGATGAAGATCGTGAAAATGAGGGTGATCTTGTTTATGCAGCTACTTTTAGTACTCCTGAAAAGGTAAATTTCCTAGCTGCTGAGGCAAGGGGACTTATATGTGTAGCACTCTCAAAAGATATTGCAAAAAGGCTTCAGCTTGAGCCTATGGTACAAAAGAATGATTCAGCCCATGAAACAGCTTTTACTGTAAGTGTAGATGCGAAAGAAACAACGACAGGTATATCTGCCTATGAGAGAGATTTGACAATCAAGCTTTTGGCAAGCCCTTTAAGCACTCCCCAAGATTTTGTACGCCCTGGACATATTTTTCCACTAGTAGCAAAGGAGGGTGGGGTATTGGTACGCACAGGGCATACTGAGGGCTCGGTAGATTTGTGTAGATTGGCAGGTTTGCAGCCTGCTGCAGTGATTTGTGAGATTATGAATCCAGATGGCACGATGGCCCGACGCGATAGTCTTGAGGAGTTTGCCAAAAAACATAATCTTAAAATTGTCTATATCTCCGATATTGTAGAGTATCGCTTGCAAAATGAGAGGCTTATTAAGCAAGTAGATAGCAAAGAGATCGATTTTTTTGGCGTTAAGGTAGAGGAGCGTATTTTTAAAGATCATTTGGGTCATATTCATACTGCAATTATCTTCTACTCTGCAAGTGGGACGAGTAATGTTAAGTTTCACAATGTAATGGATGATAGAGATCTACTCTTAGATCAGAAACGCTTTCATTCATTGATGAATGCTATTGAGTACCTTAAGAAAAATAGTGGAGTATTAATCTTTTTGGATCGAAAGAGGGGAAAAGATCAAGCTAAGGAGTTTGGTATAGGTGCGCAAATTCTAAAAGAGCTTGATGTACACAATATCCGACTGCTTACATCCCATAAAGGCAGAGAATTTGTGGGGCTTAGTGGATTTGGACTTAATATTGTAGAAGAGATCGAGATATGAAAATAAGAGTATATTATGAAGATGTAGATATTGGCGGAATTGTGTATCACTCCAAATATCTCAATTTTTGTGAAAGGGCTAGGAGTAATCTCTTTTTTGAGCATAATAAAACTCCTGTGTGGCAGGGATATCATTTTGTAGTAAGAAGATTAGAAGCAAACTACCTTAAACCCGCTTTTTTTGGTGATGAGCTAGAAGTAAAAACGAGGCTTAAAGGGTTATCGCAAGCAAAAGTTTTGCTTAAGCAGGTTATTTATAAAGAGAGTGCAAAGATTTTTGCAATGAATATTGAGCTTGTTTGTATGAGAGGAGAGAGGGTTGCTAAAATTCCTCCCTATTTTCGGGAGCTATTTGTACAGGTACAAAACCAAAAGGAAGAGTTTTAGATATTTGGATCTCATAGTTTATTTGATTGCCGATAAACTCCTCTTTAAGTTTTTTAGGTGCATTATGCATAGCAGCAAAAAAGCTATCAATGCCTACAAGTGAAGCATAATCGATCCAGTTATAAAAGAGGTCTTCTTCTAAAAATGACGCATAAGCATCTATATCTTTGGGATAAGAGGGAGAGATATGGGTAATATAGAGCTCTTTTCTATTATTTGGTTGAATAAGTGAAAAGAGTTTTGCCGTGAAATTGATCTGTGTAGAGAGTTTTATAGGCGGCTCAATTGCATAAAGAGGTAATTGAGAGAGAATAAGCGATGTTTTAATAGGGGGCGTATTAAGCAAAATAGCAGAGCTATTGAGATCTCTATTGTTTTGAAGATAGTGTTTGAGATTGCCATAGGCAGTATCGACAGGATAGAGTTTGATAGGTTGATCTACATTGTTTTGGATAATTTGAGTAAGATAGCGTGAAAGAGTGGAATTTTTAAGATAAAAGACTGCTAAACGGTGCTTATTTAATTGAAGGAGCTTTTTTAGCTGTGCTGTATAATCAATTCCTCCAAAGTATAGATGCTCACTATTGGGTATTACTGAAGCGTGCAGTGTGGGGATAAAGAAGTGCCCATTGGGTGGTAAATCTTTTAAATATTTGCTGTCATTGTAAGTAGCTATGAGGATATTGAGGCTTTCAGGCTCATAATTGATAGTATCAAATGTTATATTGTTGTCAATAATATTGCTTTGGAGAGTAAAATTTGTTTGGCGAGCAAGGTAATAGCTTGTAATTGCTTTTGCTATATGATTACAAATAGAGCGAGTTTTATAATGGCAATAAAGGGCAATCTGAACTTCTTGCTCGGGAAGAAGTGATTTAAGATGAAAAAGGGTGAGAAGATGCTGATATTGGGATTTAAATTGCTCTATATTTTGATTATTCAGATGAGCTAAAAAAGAAAAATACTGCTCATTTTGCAAGAAATTTTCTAAGCATTTAGAATCGCACTCATAGGGATCAAGATTAATAATTGTAAGAGTTGGTAAGGGTAGTGGGGAGAGAAATCTTCCTGAGGCTCCAACAATTAATGGTATGAGAATAGCCACTATGAAATTTCGCATAAAAGTTCCTTGATTATTAAAAGATCTTCATAAGCTTCTCTTTTTTTGGATGGGTTACGCAAAAGAAAACTTGGATGAAATGTGGGTATTAAAATTCTGCCTTGAAACTGGATCTTTTTTCCTCGAACCTTTGAGATAGGAGTTTTATCATTTGTGAGATGGCGATAACTTGTACTCCCAAGTGCTACAATAATTTTAGGATCAATTATCTCAATCTGCTTGAATAGATAGGGAATGCAGCTAGCCACTTCCTCTGGTGTTGGGACGCGGTTGTTTGGAGGGCGACACTTAACAATGTTAGCTATATATACCTCGCTGCGTTTGATTTCTAACACATTTTCAATCATTTTTGTTAGCAGCTGTCCAGCCCTCCCCACAAAGGGTCGTCCTGTCTCATCCTCTGTAGCTCCGGGTCCCTCTCCTATAAACATCAATTTTGCTTGAGGATCTCCTTCCCCAAAAACAACATTTTTTCTGGTTTTTGCCAGATCGCATAGATGGCATTCAAGAACAATTTTTTGAAGAGTTTCTAAATCATTTGGCAGAGCATCTGATGTAAAGGTATTTATCTCTATTGGATTCATATATGTTGTACCTAACCATTGATATTTATAAAGCATATAGAGTAACTGCTTTCTATTCATAGAAGCAATGATACTTAAGAGGGGATTAAAAAGAGGTTAAAAGGGGCAAAGCCCCCACCATTATTCTATTACTTCCACTACTACCGGATCGCTCTCCCAAAGACCGTGCTTGGTGCAGTAGCTCATTGCAGTGAGTTTAAGCTTTTTAGTTGGGATAATGTAGAAATCTACCTCTACTTGACTCTTTTCATTGCCAAGTGTTCCAGGAGTAAATGTAGCTTGTCCTAAGAGTCTCTCACCATCCCAAAGCTGCACATATGCAATGTAGTGATCAAAATCGTCTGGATGAGAGTATTCATTACCAACTTTTACCTTTACTTTAAACTTTTCCCCCTTTTTTGCAGTGCTTTCGCAGTGGATAAATGGAGAGTGTCTATCGATGTAATCTTTCTTAGACTCTCTTTCTACTTCGCTGATGTCTACATATCTGTTGATTGTTGGCATATTTGCCTCCTTTTTTGGTTTTGTTTAAGACTATTTTACTTGAAAAAGATTAAATTAGGATAAAATTTCTCCTATTTACAGCATTGCAAGTTTTGGATAAAATTCACTTATGTTTAATCAAATAAAAAAAAGAGCCAGAAAAGAGTGTAAAAAAGTCTATATTATCTTTTTGAGAGAGCTCAAAGAGACAAAAAGAATGCTAGAAGTCTATATCTACCAAAGAGACAATCGGGAGCTTATGCAGTTTGCCAATAGGCAGCTTATAGATATTTTCAAAATTCTTCTTTTGTTGCCTCTTTCATTACTGCCTGGATCTGTGATTATTGTTACACTCTTGGAGCTTATCGCCAAAGTTTTTAAAACAACAATTTTTCCTACCAAGACAAAGTTTTAAGTCCCAGCTTAGGCTGGAACTTCTGTAACATGGTGTGAGAGGCCTAACTCTTCTGGTGTGCAGCCAAGAGCAAGTCCAATGAGTTGAGGAAGATGCAATATTGGCATAGGATTTGGAAGCTCTCTGCCTATAGTTTTAACTGCACTCTTTTGTTTCACATCAAGATTGAGATGGCATAGTGGACAAGGTGTTACCATCAAGTCTGCATTATTATCAAGAGCATCTGCTATAGCGTTGCCTGT
>WGAX01000125.1 GCA_015494595.1 Nitratiruptor sp. | reverse complement strand
TTCCTAATCCGAAGGTCGTGGGTTCGAATCCCGCTCGGGACACCACTATTTTATTGCAGAATATTGAAAAGCTGCCTTTAAAAGGCAGCTTTGAAATTTAGAAGAAGAAAAATCCTCCACTTTGTTGCTCGTTATTGTCTGAAGAGTTTTGATGAAGTGCATATTTTACCTCATCTTCAAGATATCGTGATACAGTGTCCCAAGCATTTCCATCTTTGCCATCCTCTGTAAAATAGATAACGCTAAAATTGTGCTTCTTTGCAAAATCTCCCAGATCTTTTACACTATCTCCTTGCATTTCAGAAATAAGCATTGCTAGGGATGTATTTTGAGATGGTTGATTGTAAGTTTGGGGTGGATTGTTTTGAAGATTTTGCTGAGTATCTTCATATGTGACAACAATTGAGGCAATGCCTGAATCGATGTACTCTTGATCTGTAGTAATACCACAGTTGAGGACTACAAATGCTAAATCGCGCTTTTTTGCTTCATCACTAAGCTTACTATAAAAATCTATAAGTGATTTTTCTGTGCTCGTTTCATCAAAAAATATCCCTTGTACACCACTATCTTTATAAAATTTTGCCCAGTTATCGATACAGTGTACAATTTCATTATATGCTCGATCGCCATATCCTGTATACACATAGCCTATTACAGTAATACCTGCATCTGTAAGATCTTGAATCCCTTTTTCAAAATCGCTATTTGCCGATTCAAAATCGCCATTATTTGGATTGACAATTGCAATAATGCTACTGTTGGGATACTTTTTTTTGACATCAATGACTCTTTTCCAACTATATTCGTCATCTTGCCAATTAGGATAGCTATAAAGAGGGATAAGAATCTGGAGGGGCTGTTTTGTATTATTATCCTCTTCCTCATCGCCTTTGAAGATTGTATCGAAAAAGAAGGCGTAAGATGGTAAAGAAGCTACTGAAAGCGCTCCTACTGTTTGTAAAAATCTTCTTCTTTGCATAGAAATCCTTTTATAATAAAATTTGATGAAAATTATAACTTAGTCTTTGTAAGAGCTTTGTTAGATTGATGTGGAGGAGCTCTTGTTTTTACAGGTTTTTTAAAAGCAGCCATTGTAACTATTTTAGAAGAAAAAATATTTTTTAGCGCTTTTTTAGGCCATATAAAAACCCAGCTCCTGCTCCAAGACCTTCGCTTGGATAGTTAGATACAACATTATCAAAATAGAGTAGAGCATTGTGCATAGATTTTAGAATATTTTCTACAAAGCTATTGAGGCCTTTAGGATCAATTGTCAATGCTCCTTGGGTTTGAAGAAAGAATGCTGCCATAAATAGGAATCCTAAAGCTATAATCATCATTTTAAAGCTCATCTTAATAGCATATGCTATGGCATAGCCTATGAAAAAAGCTCCAGTGAGTGTAAAAAGGTATGAAAAGTCCATTGGGCAATCCTCTATCGCACTTTGAATATGGAAAAATTTTTTTTCCCATTATTGTTATCGAACTATTTTGCTAACTTTTTACAGGTGAAAAACTCCTATTCTTTTTGGTAATTTTTCATAAGGATAGCCAATACCACAAGTAAGAAAGTAGATATTTTCTTTAAGGAATGCTCCTTGGGTATGATTATGGCCGTAAATAGAGTAGTGAATACCTTTTTCGTGAAGTAGAGTGATATTTTCTTGCTCATAAAATGGCAAAAATTGCTCATCAAAAGAGGGAGGGAGATATTGGCTTACCTTGGTTTGTGGAATATGAGAGACAAATATATCACATTGAGGTAATTGATAAAATTTTTCTAAGCGCTCTTTGTAAAACTCCTGATGAGGGAGGTAAACATATTTTGCATCACTTATACAATTTTTCCAAAACTCCCTTTGTTTTTCATCTACTTTGTACCATATACATCCTCCTCCAATGGTAACACCTTTAATAGTTATTGCCTCCATATCAAGGCAGATAATACCATTGTCTTTGCAAAGATTTTTAAATTCTTGCACTTTTTTCAAGGAATTGCGATGATATTTTCTTTTCATTCTATCTGAAACCAGATAGAGCTCATGGTTGCCAATAGTTACAATAATATGTGGAGCAAACTCTTTTAGGTAGCGTAACAGTGCAATATTTTGCTGATTATAGTGCCCTATGTCTCCTGCAATAATAAGAATATCGTACTGCTGTGGGTGGAGGGAGTTGACAAATTTTTGTAAAAGTCTCTCTTTATTTAATTTGACATAAAAATCTATGTGAATATCAGATATATATCCTATTTTCATAACTTCTCTTCTTTGGAGATTTCTGTTTCTTTTTGCATAGTTTTTCATTTTTCTTAAATAGATCTAAAATTAAGACTATCTTTTTTTTATAAAAATGGCTATAATGATTTTACCCGAAAATTTTCGGGATGCATTATTTTCAAAGGATTATTCGATGAAGCAAATCTATGTTGGCAATTTGCCATACAGATCAAGTGAAGAGGATGTGCGAGAGCTTTTCGCGCAGTATGGTGAGGTAAACTCTGTAAAACTTATTACTGACAGAGAGACAGGACGTCCTCGGGGTTTTGGTTTTGTAGAGATGGAAGATAGTAATGCTGCTGCTGCGATTGAAGCACTAGATGGAAAAGAGTTTGAAGGTCGAGTATTAAAAGTTAATGAGGCAAGGCCAAGAGAGCATCGGCCTCGAAGAGAATTTAACTAATTTACCTCTTTGGCGGCCTTGCCGCCATATCTAAACTTTTCTTTTTTTGATTTTTTTTCCTCTTTAAAATGTATATTTTGTTACAATAAAAAATCCATTTATTCAAGGTATTTAAAGAGAGAAGAAAACATGTTTATCACATATCTACGCTATCTTATTCTTTTTGCTTTATTAGTAGCTTTTGCATGCTTTGTAGAGTTCTATATTATTATGGAGCCAATGCCTATATATCCACAATATGCTGTTGTTCCTGCAATTTTAGTTCTTTTATTGGCATTTTTTCCTGCAAAAGAGCTCAGTGTTATGCGAGAGAATATGGCTATGAGAAGAGAGGCTATAAGGAATATTGATAGAATTAAAGAGTCTTCTTACTCATCGATGCAAAAATATTCTCAGCTGAGAGTTGATGGATTGACAGGAGCTTTGACAAAAGAGGCTTTTAATGAGATTATTGGTCTTAAAATTATGGAGGCAAGGCATGTAGCTGTACCCCTTTCTATCATTATATTTGATATAGATCATTTTAAAAAGATCAATGATACCTATGGTCATAGTATAGGCGATGCTGTTTTAAAAGAGTTAAGTGAGCGTATTCGCAATAATCTTAGAGAATCAGAATATTTCATACGATGGGGTGGGGAGGAGTTTGTTGTTTTAATGCCAGGTACTTCACTCCAAGGGGCAAAAATGGCAGCAGAGAAGTTACGGCGTATTGTGGAGAGTGCTCCATTTCCAGAGGTTGGACGCGTGACTTGTAGTTTTGGCGTAACGGCCTTAAAAGAGGATGATACCATTAAAAGCTTTTTTGAGCGTGCAGATGCTGCCTTGTATGAGGCTAAAAAGGGGGGTAGAAATAGAGTAGAGGTAAAACTATAAGAATCATTGTCTATGGTGATATTCACGGCTGCTTGGATGAGTTGATCAAGCTTCGCCATCTTGTGCAGCCAAGAAGCAGCGATATAGAGGTCAGTGTTGGCGATTTTATCGGCAAAGGAATTTTTGAGCTAGAGACTTTACGCTATATAAAAAAGCACAATATCTTGGCTGTGCGGGGTAATCACGAAGATAAGATCATTCGCTACCACGCTCATCGGCTGCAAAACTCATCTGCAATGAGGTTAGAGGCAGAGGAGCTCTCTTTTTATAGTGCGCTTCAACCTGAGGATATAGCCTTTTTATCCTCTTTGCCATACTATCTGTATATAGGGAGTCTTAGTATTGTGCACGCTGGAGTTTTACCATCCACAAAACTAGAGGCTTTGAGTAAACAAGATGCTGCCAAAATTATGCGGGTGCGTTTTGTAGATAGTGATGGAAATTTTGTGCATCTAGATTGCAGCGATCCATTGCAACACTTTTGGTGGAGCCAACTCTATGATGGGCGTTATGGTTATATTGTCTATGGACACCAGCCCTTTAGGCAGGTAAGAGTAGATAGATGGAGTTTTGGGATCGATACAGGGGCAGTCTATGGTAATAGATTGACAGCTTTGATCTGGGAGGATGGGCGTTTCAGTTGGAAGCAGGTATCAAGCAAAAAGTATTGTAAGGCAAAAAGATGGATGTAAAGTTTATAGCCGATGTGCATCTAGCAAAAGTTGCTAGGTATCTGCGCCTTTTTGGTTTTGATACACTCTATTTTAGCACTATTGATGATGAAGAGTTGGTAGAATTTGCACAAAATAGGATTGTTCTCACAAAAGATAGGGCTTTAGCAAAGCGAGCAGAAAAGATTTACTTGGTGCGATCAAAAGAGCTAAAGAGTCAGCTTATAGAAATTTTACACCATTTCACTATTACTTCCTGCTATCCTTTTACTCGCTGCTTAGTGGATAATACAATGGTGCAGAAGATAGCCAAGGAGGCTATCATAGATAGGCTTCCTCCTCGTATCAGACGAGATTTTGATGCATTTTGGATCTGTCCGAAGTGTCAGCGGATCTATTGGCATGGCTCGCACTATGAGAGGATGCTTGAGATGGTGTATGAGGTGTGTGGTGAAATTCGGGCACAAGCTGTTTTAGAAGATGAATAATCTCCTCTTTGCTAGTAGCGCTTAGTAGTTTTGCTATCATCTCTTCTAGCCACCCTCTATCAACAGGTGTCGCTTTGGCAATAAAGATAGATTGGTATCTGGTTTTCTCTTCTACTCCCTCTAAAAGCAGCTCTTCAAAAAGCTTTTCTCCAGGTCTAAGCCCAATAAATTTAATTGGCACCTCTTTGTTGTATAGCTCCATCATCTTTTTGGCTAGATCTACGATTTTAACTGGCTTTCCCATATCCAAAATGAAGACTTCTCTTCCCTTTGCAATAGCTCCAGCTTGCAACACCAGTTGGCAGGCCTCAGAGGTGAGCATAAAGTAGCGTGTAATTTCAGGATGTGTGACAGTAACAGGGCCTCCCTTTTTGATTTGGGCTTTAAATTTTGGTATGACACTGCCGCTACTGCCAAGTACATTACCAAAACGCACGGCTGCAATGGTGGTGTGGGAGCTTGGAATATTTTGGGCATAAAGCTCACACACTCTCTTGCTAGCTCCCATAATGTTGGTGGGATTGACTGCTTTGTCGGTAGAGATTAAAATAAAGTGAGGTACTTTATAGGCAATAGCAAGATCAAGCACTACTTTTGTGCCTAAAATGTTGTTTTTAACGGTAGCTTTTGGATTAAGCTCTGCTAAAGGGACATGCTTGTAAGCTGCTGCGTGCAAGATTATATCTGGCTTATACTCTTGAATAATGGGCTCTAACTCCTCTTTATCTGTGACATCACAAAGTTTTGCCTCAATATCCTCATACTCTTGGGTTAGTGTATAAAGATTATATTCGCTCATCTCCACAGCTACTACTCTTTTAGCTCCATACTCTTTGCACTGGCGCACCAGCTCGCTGCCAATACTGCCGCCAGCTCCTGTAATAAGAACAGTTTTATCTTTAACAAAATCCTTAATTGCCTCTTTATCTAGATCTTTTGGTTTTCTAGCCAGCAAATCTTCAATATCGAGATCTTTTAGCTCATCTTTAGTTAAGGAGGCGATTTTTATCTCTTTAATGCCTAAATTTTTAGTTTTTTGAGTGATAGTTTGGAGTTTGTGGGGGGGCAGATCTTTTGCAATAACGAGCGTTTCGATTTCAAGATTATGATTGAAGAACTCCTTCTCGCTGACAACTTTAATGGTATTGAAGTAGCTTCCAGCTCTTCCGTCATCAACAACAACAACTGGCTTATACTCCCACTCCCCACTTAAAAATGCGTCTATAAGGTGCTTTGTTTTGTTGGAGATTCCATAAATAGCTGCTGTTTTAAAACCTTTTTTGACAAAAGACTCCAAATAGATACGCTTTGCAAGGCGCAGTGCGCTAAGAAGCACCAGGCTTAAAACAAAATCAATCGCAATAGCACTTCTTGGAAAGGGTATAAAATAGTTGTAAAAGATCCAAAGTATAATGCTACTGAGTATATATGCTAACAAGAGAGCCAGAAAGAGTCGTTTTGCTTCTACAAGTCCATAGTAGCGCCAGGTAAATTGATACTGCTTAAAAAGAGCCAAGAAGAGCAGTTTTGCTAGTAGCAATAAAAGATAGATTTTAAAGAGGTTATCAAGATAAAGCTTTGGTATATGAAAATTAAAGCGCAAAGCATAGGCAAAAAGGAGTGAAATAAAAGAGAGCAAAGTATCACCACTGATAAAAAAGAGGGCTCGCATAAGATTGGTAGGTTTTAGCAACTCTGCTCCTTAATGATTTGACATATCTCTTGAATGTCTTTACGCTCAAGCTGTGTGCCACTTGGCAAACATAGCCCCTTTGCAAAGAGTTTATCACTCTCTCCTTTACCATAAAATGCAAAATCTTTACAAAGAGGTTGCAGATGCATCGGTTTCCAAAGAGGGCGCGATTCAATACCCTCTTTTTTTAGTGCCTCATAGATTTTAAGGGGATCACTTTCAAACAGAGCGGTGGTTAGCCATCTGTTTCCTTGGCTGTTGGGGATTTGAGGCATAAATGTGGCTATATCTGTAAGCTCTTCTTGATACCAAGAAAATATTCTTCTTTTTTTGGCTATACGCTTATCTAGCACCTCCATCTGTGCTACGCCAATGGCTGCTAGGATGTTGCTTAGGCGATAGTTATACCCATAAGTGGTATGCTCATACCAGGCAAATCCTTCTTCTTTTGCTTGAGTGCTTAGCTTTCTTGCTAATTGCATCAGTTTTTCATCTTCTCCTACAAGTACACCTCCACCACTAGTAGTGAGAATCTTATTGCCATTAAATGAGTAGACTCCAAATATTCCAAAAGTGCCTGTATGCTGTTTCTCATACACCGCTCCCAAAGACTCAGCAGCATCCTCAATCAGAAATGCTCCATATTTTTGGCAAAGCTGTGCTATCTCTTTGATAGCGGCACTTTGCCCATAGAGGTGTGTGACGATGACTGCTTTGATTCTCTCTTTTTTTAGTGCATCTTCTAAAGCATTTAGATCCATCTGCCAGGAGTTGTCCGAATCTATAAGCACTGGCGTTGCTTTTTGATAAAGAATTGGCGAGAGGGAGGCTATGAATGTGAAGCTGCTTACTGCTACTTTGGCTTTTTCTTTGATACCTAAAGTGCGTAGAGCCAGATGAATGCCACTTGTGGCACTGCAAAGGGCTAGAGCATAGGGGGCTTTTGTGTAGGCTTTGACAGCCTCCTCAAATTTTTCTACAAAAGGGCCAAGCGGGGCTATGTAGTTGCTATCAAATGCCTCTTTAATATAGTCTAGCTCTTTGCCGCTCATATGTGGAGGTGAAAGATAGATTTTCATCAAAGCCTCTTATCCACAAACTCTTTTGGCAAAACTCCCTTAATATCAAATACTACAGCCGTATTGGGGATAGCAGAGTAATCAAGCCCTTTAAACTCATCGTGGGCTACAGCCAAAATAATAGAGTCATATTTGCTAAAGTCAGGATCAGTTTGGAGCAGGTCGATGCCATACTCTCTTTTAACTTCCTCTTCATCTGCCCAAGGATCGTATACATCTACTTTGATACCAAACTCTTTCAGCTCATTAATGACATCAATTACTCTTGAATTTCTAATATCTGGGCAGTTTTCTTTAAAGGTAATACCAAGTATCAAAGCTTTGCTGCCTTTGACTCTGTGGCCTTTATGGATGAGAAGCTTGACCACTTTGTTGGCCACAAATAGTCCCATCTCATCATTGGTTCTGCGGCCTGCTAGTATGATTTGAGGATGGTAACCGATTTCCTTAGCTTTGTAAGCAAGGTAGTAGGGATCGACGCCTATGCAGTGCCCTCCAACAAGTCCTGGGCGAAATGGTAAAAAGTTCCACTTAGTGCCAGCAGCTTCTAAAACATCTAATGTATCAATATCCAATCTATCAAATATAAGAGCTAATTCATTCACAAAAGCTATATTTATATCTCTTTGGGCATTTTCAATTACTTTTGCAGCTTCTGCTACTTTGATGGAAGGTGCCAAGTGGGTGCCGGCAGTAATGATAGATTTATAGAGTTCATCCACTTTTTTGGCAATTTCCGGAGTAGAACCTGATGTTACCTTTTTAATGTTTGGGAGGCGATGTTGTTTGTCTCCCGGATTGATGCGCTCTGGGGAGTAACCGCAGAAGAAATCTTTATTGAATTTCAAACCGCTTTCACGCTCCAGCTCTGGTACACACACCTCTTCTGTACAGCCGGGAAAGACTGTAGATTCATAAATGACTATATCGCCTTTTTTTAAAACTCTTCCAACAGTTCTGCTAGCCATAATTAATGGAGTTAAATCGGGATTTTTATGTCTGTCTATAGGTGTTGGGACTGTGACGATATAGATATTTGCATCTTTAATGCCGTTGATTGAAGTAGTAAAGCTTAGGTTTTTAGCCTCTTGAAGCTCTTCACTGCTTACCTCTAAAGTCCTATCAATCCCAAGTCTTAGCTCTTCAATTCGAGTAGTATTAATGTCAAAGCCAATCGTTTCATACTTTTTACCAAACTCCACTGCCAGAGGCAGTCCTACATAGCCAAGACCGATAATACAAAGCTTCACAAACTCTCCTTGGGAAAAACTGTATGGTAGATTTTATCCAAATCAAAGGGGTAAATCTCTTTATTCAAACCGAGTCGATGAGGAAGCCACTCAAGAAAGAAGTAGGCAAGTTGGAGCATTGGCAAAAAGATGATGAGCATTGTCTTAAAGGTAGATGGTTTATGCCACTGCCTTACCCACTTAATAGCGCTTTTGACTCCATAAAGGCTAAGCATCGCTTCAAAGCTTATAATAAATCCTAGCACCAGATATGTTAAAATGGCAGCATATACAAAAAGGTAGAAAAAAAACTCCAAACTGCTCATAAGGGTTGCCTATGTTTTTGCAAAATTATAGCAAACTTCTTGTTATCTTGCTGCTTTTTAGCGGATGTGCTATAAAACATCCAACTATTAGCCAGCCTATAGCTTTTGTATTTAAGACTCCAACTCTAAAGATTGCAGCAACCGGGTTTTTGTATAAAAATTCTTATATCAAACTCCAAGGCTACAGTGGTGCACATCCAATCTTTACACTGCTGCTTACCAAAAGAGTATGTATTAATGGCAAATGTATGAGTTATGAGCATTTTAATAAACTTATACTTGTACCAAATTATCCTCCAAAGATTATTCGCCATATTTTAGAGGGAAGAGCGATTTTTAATGGGCAAAATTTACAAAAAACTAAAAAGGGATTTATGCAAAAAATTGATGCTATAATCTACCGTGTTGAGCCAAGAGAGATCTATTTTAAAGATAGAGCAGACAAAATTTTAATCAAGATAAAGGAGCTTAATGGCTAAGTTTGTAGGAGCGCATGTAAGTGCAGCGGGAGGGGTGCATAACGCCCCCAAAAACGCCAAGGCAATTGGGGCAAAGGCTTTTGCCCTTTTTACCAAAAATCAAAGGCAGTGGAAAGCAAAGCCTCTCCAAAAGGAGCATATTGAAGCTTTTGAAGAGCAGTTGGAAGCTGCAGGTATAGAAAAAAGCCATATTCTACCTCACGATAGCTACCTTATCAATCTAGGTCATCCAGATGATGCCCAAAGACAAAAGAGTCTGGAGGCTTTTATTGATGAGGTGCAGCGCTGTGAGCTGTTGGGGTTGGATAAGCTCAATTTTCATCCAGGCTCCCATCTTAGAAAAATTAGCGAAGAGGAGTGTTTAGAGCGCATAGCAGATGCGATGAATGAAGCGCTTAGCCAAAGCAGTGGCGTTACATTAGTTATAGAAAATACAGCAGGACAGGGGAGTAATCTGGGTTATAGATTTGAGCATTTAAGATATTTAATAGATAAAACAGAGGATAAATCTAGAGTAGGAGTCTGCCTTGATACTGCCCATATGTTTGCAGCAGGCTATGATATTAGAAGCAAAGAGGCCTATGAAGCTACGATGAAGGAATTTGATGAGGTTGTAGGTTTTGAGTATCTTAAGGGGATGCATATCAATGATTCAAAAGCAAAATTTGCAAGCCGAGTAGATCGCCATCAGAGTCTAGGCAAGGGAGAGATTGGGCTTGATGCCTTTAGGTTTATTATGCAAGATCCAAGACTAGATAATATTCCATTGATTTTGGAAACGATTGATGATACTATCTGGGATCAAGAGATAGCACTTTTATATTCTTTTATGGAGGGTTGATTGGAGTATTTAAAAGATTTTATAACTGTTAAAGATGTTACACGAGCTAAAATCTTTCCACACCTTAAAACTAAGAAAGAAGAGGCAAAAATTTTACAGCTTTTAACAAAAGCCTACATTGAGGGAGAGGATGAGAAAAATGTTTTTGATCTTTTAAATGAGCTATATGGGCAAAAAGATCTTATCTATTTAGAAAAACTTACTCTTATTAAAAATCTTCTTGAGCTTGGCTGGATTGTGCAAGCTGGTTTTGGAGCGCTTAAGAGCTCCAATGAATTTACCAAGCTGGAGCTTTTGCATAGCGATATAGCCTTAAGTGTCCCCTTTTTGAAGCTGCTTGAAGATGGCAATGTGGAGTTTGCTCTGCCTGAAGTCAAACCATATGAGGACCATCTGGAGTTTTTAGAAGATCAGTTTGCAAGAATTGAGCTTTACCAAAAGATTGCTCAAGCTCGCCAAAATTATGGCATCGACTCTCCTACCATCAATCGTCTAAAAACAAGACTCAACCTTTTAGAGAGCCGTATCAAAGAGCGCTTGCAGGTGAGCACAAAAGAGCTTGAGATTGTAAAGCTGTTTGAGGAGTATGAGTTAAGCCAAAAGGAGCAGATTATCTTTTTGGCTCTTTTAAAAGAGGAGTATGCAAGAGGCGAGGGGGCTTTGCGTGAGATGGGGGCTTTGGTGGATCTGATTAGCTTTAATGAGTATGAGAGGATGGAAAATAGAGCCCTTTTGGAGGATAACGCAAAACTTATAGCAAGCGGGCTTATCGATTATGATGAGATGCTAGGAGCCTTTGGAGGGCTTTCTCGCAGCTTTTTTGTTACTGAAGAGATATTGCAGCGTATTGTCCATCCCCAAAGAAAGCCTCAAAAGCGTTTGAAACTCCAAAATCTTATCAAAGAGCAGGATATTTTTGAGCTGATTGAGCCAAAGAGCACCCTTGATGATGTGGTGCTGCATCCTCAAACCAGGAAAACATTGGATGCTTTGCTAAAGCAGATGGATAAAAGAGTTATGAAAAGACTTAAAGAGTGGGGTATTAAGAGCCGAGCAAAAGGGATTGATGCTAGGATCATCTTTTATGGACCTCCAGGCACTGGCAAGACTCTCACAGCCCTTTCATTGGCAAAATCGCTAAAGAAGATGGTGCTTAGTTTTGACTGCTCAAAGATTTTATCTATGTATGTGGGAGAGAGTGAAAAAAATGTCAGAAAGGTGTTTGATACCTTTAAAGAGCTCTCTCAAAAAAGCAGAAGCGAGCCTGTGCTTTTGCTCAATGAAGCGGATCAATTTTTAAGTGCAAGAAGTCAAACTCCTGGCAGCAGTGCAGACAAGATGCATAATCAGATGCAAAATATCTTTTTGGAGCAGATTGAGAATTTTGAGGGAGTGCTCATCGCTACTACCAATCTTTTAGAGACTATAGATAGTGCCTTTTCGAGAAGATTTAACTATAAGATCGAGTTTAAAAAGCCAAATTTTACCGAGCGCATTAAGCTTTGGCAAATGATGCTGCCTAAAAAGGCACAGTATGAAGAGGGCTTTAGTATAGAGAAATTGGCTCAGTTTGAGCTTACAGGTGGACAGATAAATTTGGTGATTAAGAATACAGCTTACAAAATTGCCGTAAGAGAGGATGCTCTATTTAGGATGCAAGATTTTATTGAAGAGATACAAAAAGAGAAAACTGCAGCATTTGGAGATGAGAAGTCTTTGGGCTTTTTAAACTAAATTTGCTTTGTAACATTCAGAAACAGATATTATCAACTTTTTGAATAATAAAAGGTGCTCAAACTCTTTTAAAACTCTTTTTGTTACACTTGCAAGTAGTAGTAGGAGTGTCTAAACAAAAAGGAGCTTAGATGATGAGTCATATGGATGTGGCGCATCCATACTTTGGTGCGTTTTTACTCTTTGTTATAACAGCTGTAGCTTTTATTGCAACCACTGCAGCTGCTAGATTTGTAAGCCGTGCCCTTGCAAGGCTGGATACCGAAAAGCTTAAAGTTGCAATTTATGAGTGTGGACCTGAGCCAAACAGACAGCCCAATAGAATCTCCGCACAGTTTTATCTTATTGCACTGCTTTTTATCCTTTTTGATGTGGAAATTATCTTTATGTTTCCTTGGGCGGTGGATTTTAAGATTTTGGGATGGTTTGGTTTTACTGAGATGATACTTTTTATTCTGCTTTTGGCAATTGGATTTATTTATGCTTGGAGGAAAGGAGCGCTTGAATGGCACAGCATCAGATAAACTCTTTGGCAAATGCGGGGTTGCCCGTAGCTTTGACCACTGTGGACAAACTGGTCAATTGGGGGCGAACCAACTCTTTGTGGGTACTTACATATGGGCTGGCATGCTGCGCCATTGAGATGATGGCAAGCGGGGCTAGTAGATACGATTTTGACAGATTTGGCGTAATCTTTAGAGCAAGCCCCAGACAAGCAGATGTGATGATTGTAGCTGGGACATTGACCAAAAAGCACGCTGAGTTTATAAGAAGGCTTTATGATCAGATGGCAGAGCCAAAGTGGGTGATTTCTATGGGAAGCTGTGCCAATACAGGAGGGATGTTTAACACTTACGCAACAGTGCAAGGGGTTGATAGGGTTATCCCGGTAGATATTTATCTGCCAGGGTGTGCTCCAAGACCTGAGACACTGCAGTATGCGGTTATGCTTTTGCAAAAGAAGTTGCGTAAGCGCTCAATTTTTCAAAAACAAAAACCAAAAAGGTTGGTGTAATGAGACCTTATAGACCAAAAGATAACGTACAGAAAAAGTCTTACTATACTGATAGATTTTGGGTTGCACCAAGAATTCCTGAAGAGCCGGTAGAAGATGAGATATTTAAAGCCGATTTGCGCACACTTAAAAAAGAGATCAAAGTCAAAAAAGCTTATATCCAACGAGGGCAGCTAGTTATCATCATCGATGCCAAAGATAATGTTAAAGCTTTGCAGGTGCTAAAAGAGAAATGTGGCTACGATATATTAAGCGAAATGAGTGCAATTGACTATTTGGCACAAGATGGTGAGTTTGAGATCTTTTATCAGCTGCTTGCAATGAGCAAAAGAAAACGGGTGCGGGTGAAGTGCCGTATCAAAGAGGATGAGGCAATTGAGAGTGTTGAGCCGCTCTTTCGCAGTGCTGACTGGAGTGAGCGGGAGATGTATGATATGTTTGGCATCAAAGTAAACAACCATCCATACCTTAAGCGTATACTTATGCCAGAGGATTGGGTTGGCTATCCTCTTAGAAAAACATATCCTTTGCATGGAGATGAGGCAGCCCAGTGGTATGAGGTGGATAAGATTTTTGGCAAAGAGTATAGAGAAATCATTGGGCCAGAGCAAAGAGATGCAGCCTATATTAGCACCACAGATACCTGCAACTTTGCGCGTATCTATCACGAAGTGCCAAGATGTGCCGATCCAAATAGTGAGCCTGAAAAGATTGAGTCATTCAATGAGGATGCGCCACTGGTTGAGACTTTTGATCTGAAAAAATCCAAAATAGTCGATAAAACAAGATAGGGGCAACAATGCAGCAAAGAAACAGATTAGAGCCATATTTTGAAAATCTTGTCTTTGAAAGAGAAGACAATACGATGGTGGTCAACTTTGGACCGCAGCATCCATCAGCCCACGGACAGCTTCGCCTCATTCTAGAGATGGATGGTGAGCAGATCAAAAAGGCTGTGCCAGATATTGGGTATCTGCACAGAGGTATGGAGAAGATGGGCGAAAATATGATCTACAACGAATTTTTGCCCACCACTGATAGGATGGACTATATTGCTGCTACTGCCAACAACTACGCTTTTGCATTAGCTGTAGAGCGCCTTTTGGGGATTGAAGAGAAGGTTCCAAGACGGGCAAAAGTTATTAGAATGATGCTTTTGGAGCTTAATCGCATCATCTCCCACCTCTTTTGGCTGGCAACCCATGCTTTGGATGTGGGAGCGATGAGCGTATTTTTATACTGCTTTAGAGAGCGTGAATATGCAATGGATCTCATGGAGGAGTATTGTGGTGCAAGGCTTACGCACAGCTCTGTGCGCATTGGCGGCGTACCGCTTGATTTGCCGGAAGGTTGGCTGGAGCATCTTAACTGGTTTTTAAATAAGCTTCCTGAGCAGATTAAGCTCTATGAGGGGCTTTTGACAGAGAATAGAATCTGGCGTATGAGGCTTGAGGAGGTGGGTGTTATTCCTCCTGAGATGGCAAAGCAGTGGGCTTGTAGTGGTATTATGTTAAGAGGCAGCGGCATTGAGTATGATATACGCAAAGAGGAGCCGTATGAGCTCTATGATGAAGTGGACTTTGATATTCCCATAAGTGATCGCTGTGATAGCTATGGCAGGTATCTGCTCTATATGGAGGAGATGCGCCAATCTATAAAAATTTTGCGTCAACTCATACCTATGTATAAAGATACCGAGCCCGAGCTTATGGCGCACGCTCCAGAGTATATAAGCGCACCAAAAGAGGATATTATGACCCAAAACTACTCTTTGATGCAGCATTTTGTGCTTGTAACTCAAGGTATGCGTCCACCAGTAGGAGAGGTGTATGTGCCAACTGAGTCTCCAAAAGGTGAGCTTGGTTTTTTCATACGAAGCGAAGGTGAGCCCTATCCATACCGATTAAAGATTAGAGCGCCAAGTTTTTGGCACACTGGAATTTTGCAAGATCTGTTGCCAGGGCACTATCTGGCTGATGTTGTCACTATTATTGGATCAACCAACATCGTATTTGGGGAGATAGATAGATAAAAGGATAGTTATGGTTAGATACGATTTGCGCCATCTACACGAAAACTTTTATGATCGGATGCAAGAGCTTTTGGATAAAGAGGTTAAAAGCGGAGAGGTGGCTATATTTTTGTTTGAAGTGGTAGTAAATGGTCAGAGTAACTTTGAAGCGGTGCAAAGAAGCGCAGATATTATTAAAGAAAGAGGCGATGAGCTTTTAAACTCCTTGAAGTTTAATGAGGTAGACTGGACGATTGTTGTAAGAAAAAAATAAGAGGGTAGCGTTGTGAGTAAAGTATATTTTTCTTGCTGGAAAGATGAGTTAATAGATAATCGTGGCAAACCAAAAGAGGAGTGGAGCGAATCTGCTTACAACTTTCCAGTCAATTACAACATAGATCTCTCTTCAAAAGCCTTTATCGGGTGGGCAGGATTTGCCCTTTTTGAAGAGGATGTGGATGTAGTCAAGCTTGCTACCGAATATGCAGCCCAGTATCAGATCTACTCTGAAGCTTGTGGGCGGTGTGCTCCTGGCAGATGGGGAGGTAGAATATTATTTGATCTATTTGATAAGATTGCTAGAGGCGAAGGGGAGTGGAGTGATGTAGAGCATCTCAAAGAGGTTGCTTCTACAATGATGCAAACCAGTAAGTGTGAGATCGGCAAAACTGTGCCAAAGCCTCTTTTGGATATATTGGAGCACTTTAGTGATGAGATAAAAGATTTGATAGAGAATAAAAAGCCCTCCAGATACTACAATGATCCATCTATCTCCTATATAGCTAAAGTAACCGCTCCCTGTATGGATGCTTGTCCTGCCCATGTGGATATTCCAGCATATATTGAGGGAGTGAGGGATCTGCGTTATGATGATAGCTTGATGGCTACAAGAAAGACTATGCCTTTGGCTCATACCTGTGGGAGGGTATGTCCCCATCCATGCGAAGATGAGTGCCGCAGAGCCAATCTTGATGAGCCAATCTCTATTATGGAGCTGAAGCGCATTGGGGCAGATTTTGAGGATGAGCACGGACTCTTTTGGCTCCATCCAAAGAAGCAAAAACCACTGAATGGCAAAAAAGTGGCCATTATTGGCGCCGGTCCAGCAGGGCTTACGGGAGCCTACTACCTAGCTCTTGATGGAGTAGCTTGCGATGTTTATGAGGAGTTGCCAGTGCTGGGAGGCGAGGTGGCTGTGGGAGTGCCAGAGTATAGGATGCCTGTAAAAAAATATAACAGAGATATTGAAGCTGTTGGCTCACTGGAGGGTGTACGCTTTATTACTGGCAAAAGAGTAACGGCTGATGATATGAGACGCTTTGAGAAAGAATATGATGCTATATTGGTTGCAACTGGCACAAGAATCAGTAAAAAAGTGCGCGCAAAAAATGAGCGAGACGAAATCAAAGGTTACTGGCCGGCTATCAACTTTCTTGATTGTGTGAATCTATATGTAAAGTATGGTATTCCGGTGCCTCAGGAAGTAAGAGAGAAGCAGTATTTAGATAAAGAGTATGTGGATCTCACAGGTAAAACATTAGTTTGCGTGGGTGGTGGATTTACCTCGATGGATGTGGTGCGCTGTGCAGTGAGGGCAAATGCTAAAAAGGTAATAATGCTCTATCGTAGAGATGAAGCTACCA
>WGAX01000124.1 GCA_015494595.1 Nitratiruptor sp. | reverse complement strand
AGGAGATTTTCGATCAAACTGACAGGCGAGCAACTGCTACGCGTGTAGCATTGGAGGCTCTTGGACTGCAACTTTTTCCAAAAAAGCCAGCAAATGCAATGAGTGCTGTAATTGATGAAGATGCTCCAAAAATTCGCAAAATCTTAAAAAAACGCTACAAAGTCAATGTTGCGGGAGGACAGGAGCATCTTAAAGATAAGCTCTTTCGTATTAATCATATGGGACTTATTGAGCCCTATGAAGCAGCATGGGTAGTTAACAGCATAGAAAAAGCTTTAGCAGATCTTGGCAGAGTTGAGTATAAAGGTGTAGCAGCTAAGATTTTTACTGAGCTTTACTACAACGAGGAGTAAAATGATCTATCAGCATGAGATCCCCAAAGGGGCTAGGCTCTACTTTGCCAAAAGTGCCAAGCTAAAAAGAGAGATAGAGTCTGTTGCTAGTGAGTTACTGGCACAAAACGGCTTTGAAGAGATTGTTACTCCTCTTTTTTCATACCATCAGCATGAAGTCTTTGAAAATGATGCCCAGCTTATTCGTTTTAGTGATGAGAAGAATAGGCTTTTGACCATTAGAGCAGATAGCACGGTTGATGTGGTGAGGCTTATTACCAAAAGGCTTGGCAGAAGTGTGGAGCATAGAAAATGGTTCTATATTCAACCAGTCTATCGCTTTCCTACACAGGAGTATTATCAAATAGGCGCAGAGATTTTGGAGGGCAAAGAGAGTGCTAAGGTTGTGGACATTTTAATAGAGTTTTTTTCTAGATTTACTCTTACTCCGCGTCTGCAGATATCCAATATGAAAATTCCAGAGATTTTATTTAAAGAGTATGGCATCTCCTATGATGTCCTTAGAGATACCAATCTTGATGAGCTACTACATAGCTCTTATCATTGGCTGCCTAAGCTGCTTTATCTCTATAGCGTTACAGATCTTAAAAATGTAAAAAATGAAGTGCCAAAAAGTATTGCGAAAGAGTTGGAGAAGATGCAGGCTTTAGCTGATGCGATCTCTTATGAAAACATCATTTTTGCTCCTCTGTATTATGCAAAGATGCGCTATTATAACGATCTCTTTTTTCGTTTTTTTACTCATAATGCTACTTTAGCAATGGGTGGTGATTATATGAGTGAAGGAAGAGAAGCTTCAGGCTTTGCAATATATACAGACAATGTAATAGCACTTTTGGAAAAGGTTGTAGATGGCAGCTGATTTGATTGTAGGGATTCAGTGGGGAGATGAGGGGAAGGGCAAGATTGTTGATCTGTTAGCCCAAGAGTATAATGTGGTGTGCCGCTATCAAGGAGGGCATAATGCAGGCCATACAATTGTTGTAGATGGTAAAAAGATCGCTTTACATCTTATTCCATCGGGCATTTTAAATAAAAGAGCTACCAATATTATTGGCAATGGTGTAGTAGTAAGTCCTAAAGCGCTTTTGGAGGAGATGGAGCAGTTTGATGATTTAAAGGGACGGCTGCTTATTAGCGATAAAGCTCATCTGATTTTTGCCTACCACGAGGAGATTGATAGGGCTAAAGAGCGCTTAAGAGGTAAAAATGCAATAGGCACAACAGGCAGAGGCATAGGTCCAGCCTATAGCGATAAAGTAAGCCGCCAAGGACATCGAGTAGGAGAGCTTCGCGATATAAAAAAGCTTACCCAAAAAATTTTGGACTACTTTGCAACAAATGAAGCCTATTTTAAGGCTTTAGGAATCAAAACTCCTACCAAAGAGGAGTTGGAGGAGGAGTTAGAGCTGTACCAAGAGACACTTTTACCCTATGTAATAGATGCTACCAACTATTTATGGGAGCTCATAGAAATAGGAGAGGCTAAAATATTACTGGAGGGTGCACAGGGGACAATGCTTGATATTGATCACGGCACTTACCCTTATGTAACAAGCTCCAATACTATTGCAGCAGGAGCCTGCACTGGACTTGGACTTGCCCCAAAAGATATTGATAGAGTGATTGGCATAGCAAAGGCTTATTGCACAAGAGTTGGCAATGGTCCATTTCCTACTGAAGAATTTGGTGAAGATGCCCAGAAATTGCGTAAGCAAGGGCACGAATTTGGTACAACTACAGGAAGAGCTAGGCGATGTGGTTGGTTTGATGCAGTAGCTGCAAAGTATGCCTGTAGGCTCAATGGGTGTGATGAGTTGGCTATTATGAAGTTGGATGTGTTAGATGGATTTGAAAAGCTCAAAATAGCTACTGCTTATGAGTATGAAGGAGAAGAGATCTATTATGTTCCAAGTGATTTGGAAAATGTAAAACCTGTGTATGTAGAGTTTGATGGCTGGGAGAGAGTAGAGGGAGTAAGAGAGTGGGAGGATTTACCACTTAATGCTAAAATCTATATAGAGGCTATTGAGGATCTTGTCAAGACAAAAATTGGCTTTATCTCCACAAGTCCTGATAGGGAAGATACTATACGAAAATAGGAGTGCTTATGAGATTGCGACTTCCCCACGCTCCATATGTGGCAAATAAGATCGCTCTTGATCTACTTCACTCTCCCCTTGTAACTCTCACAAGAGGTTTGGAGCCGGTAGTAGAGGCGGTAAAGGAGGTGTTAGAGGAGGAGCTCAAAAAAGAGGCTGCTTTGGATGAGCGGGTACGGGAGATAATTGAGGAGAATGAAGATGAGATTGAGTTTAATCTAGCAGATTCTAGAGAGCTTTTTAAACTGATTAAAAAGCGCTTGGCGCCTGAGTATGGAGTGATTTTGGAGTATGAGGATAAATATAACGACTATGCCCATAAAATTTTACGAAAACTCTATGAAGAGGATCTTATTAACTATAGTGTACCAGATAATAGAGTAAAAAATATTATTTTTGATGCGATTATGAACTATATTAAAAGTTATGATGAGATTGAAGATGCAGTGCTAGAAAAGATTAGCCATTATAAAAAGAGGCTTATTCCAGGTAGCGAGGAGTTTGAGCTGGTATTTCAAAGAATGTTTGAGGATGAGCTACGAAGAAGAGGAATGCTGGTATGAAAAAGGTGTGGGTCTATTTAGAGCATGACATTTTTTTAGAGGCAAAAAGCTTTGGCGCCCAGGGCACAAAAACTGGTGAAATCGTTTTTAATACCTCAATGACAGGCTATCAAGAGATTGTGACTGATCCAAGTTACGCAGGGCAGTTTGTGACCTTTACGATGCCAGAGATTGGCAATGTGGGGGTCAATGAGGAGGACTTTGAGAGTAGGGCTGCATGGGCAAAAGGGATCATTGTAAGAAACTATCAGCACCGCTACTCCAATTTTAGAGCCCAAAAGTCACTGCAAGAGCTGCTAGTGCAGTTTGATGTGATGGGAATATGTGATATAGATACAAGGTTTTTGACCAAAGTGATAAGAGATAAGGGGGCTTGTATGATGATAGCCTCTACTGAAATTAGCGATAAAGAGGAGTTACAAGCCCTTTTACAAGCAGCTCCAAAAATTCAAGAGATTGACTATATCAAAGCGGTCTCAACCAAAAAACCCTATACCCATACCAGCGCTACCTATGATGCAAGGAGATTTTGCTATAAAGAGGCTCCCAAACCAAAAGCCAAAATCTATGTCTATGACTTTGGAGTTAAGAGAAATATCCTCAACAACCTGGTAGAAGCAGGCTTGGAAGTAGAAGTAATCCCCCATACCTACGATGTAGATGATGTGATAGCAGATTTTGCTGCCAAAAAAATTGATGGGGTATTTTTATCCAATGGGCCGGGGGATCCTTTAGTTTTAAAAGAGGTGCATAAAAAGATTCAAAAGCTTCTTGCTGCAAAAGTTCCGATGTTTGGAATATGTTTAGGGCATCAACTGCTTAGTATCGCTCACGGCTATCCTACCTATAAGCTCAAATTTGGCCACCATGGAGGCAACCATCCTGTGCGCAATGAAGCCAATAAGAGAGTAGAAATTACTGCACAAAACCATAACTACAATGTCCCAGAGAATATCCAAGAGATAGCGGAAGTAACACATATGAATCTTTTTGATAATACGATTGAGGGGGTACGCTATAAGAATAAGCCAGTCTTTAGCGTCCAGCACCATCCAGAGGCAAGTCCGGGACCCCATGAGAGTGCTTATATATTCAAAGATTTTGTAAATCTAATCTTACAAGAAAAGGAGAAGAGATGTTAGATTTTTTGAAGAAGATAACAGAGTGGATTTTGCAAAAAGAGGAGGAGTTGGCGAAAGATTGTAAAATCTCTATAGAGGATATTGATAAACAGATTGAAAGAGTAAAAGAGAAAAAAGCAGAGTTGGAGAAAGGGTGTAAGGAGAATATCCAAGAGTTGGATAAAATTTTAGGACGGTTAGAATCTATCAAAAATATTGAGTTGGTAAAGTGTGAAAGGAGATAATTTTTACTAAAAATTAACATTTGTTTGGTAGAGTAATTCTGCCAGTTTCATATAAACTCCTCCTTTGAGGAGTTTAATTTCTACTTAACACTCCTGCGTAATAATACTTCAAACACTTACCAAAGGAAAAAGCTATGAGAAAGAGCATCGTTGTATCTCTTTTTTGCGCAGGAGCACTCTTAGGTGCCCAGCTTGATATTCAAAAGGTTGTAATCGAAGAGGAGGAGATCCAATCCCCCACACTCCAAGCTGATGAGATGAAGTTTAGTAGGCAGCAAGATGTTGCTGAGATTATTTCTAAGTATATGCCAGAAGTAAATATGGTGCGAGCTAGCGCTATAGGTAACGATATAGTATTGCGAGGGTTTAAGAGAGATGATGTGAATGTACTTATCGATGGAGCCAAGATTTATGGAGGGTGCCCCAATAGGATGGATCCACCTCTAATGCATATTTCAATTGCAGATATAAAGAGTATAGAGGTACAAGAAGGCCCTTTTGATGTGGAGAATTTTGGCTCCATGGGAGGGGTGGTAAAGGTTGTTACAAAAGATCCTATACAAGGCTTTGGGGGAGCATTGGGGGGAACTTTTGGAAGCTTTGGGTATAACAAGTTTGATCTCAATCTGCATACAGGCGATGAGAGATTGAAAATGCAAATTGGTGTAACAAGAGAAAATAGCGATCAATATGAAGATGGAGATGGTAAAACATTAGTAGAGCAGAATTGGGAGGCTTTAGGCAAAAAAGATCCAAATGCCTATCAAGAGACATATAAAGATATCGATGCTTATACAAGGGCAGCACTACAATCTAAAGTAGTATATGAGATTGCAGATAACCAAAAACTCAAACTCTCTCTTTTTAGTGATAAAGCCAGCAATGTACTCTATCCGGCGTTTCAGATGGATGCACAGCTTGATAGAACACTTATACTCAATGCCAACTATACCATCAGAAATCTTGCAAAATATTCCAAAGCTTTGAGTATTGAGGGTTACTACTCAAGCGTTAAGCACGATATGGGTACCAAGTTTCGCAATGCGGCTGTGATAATGGGCGGCAAGATGTATCGCACGCACCATGTAGTAAGTTACATTAAGGGTGTGAAGCTCAAAAACAGCTTTGACTTAGCTTCCATTGCTTGGACTATTGGGCTTGATGGAAGCGTGCGCAAATGGAATGGTATATGCGTGAGTGAGCCAAGCAAAAAGCCAAGACAGGTGAGAATTCCCAATGTAGAGACCAAAAACAGTGCAATTTTTCTCAAAGGGCTCAAAAAATTTGATCGCGTTAGCATGCAGTTTGGTTTGCGCTACGACAATACCGATCTAAAAGCCAAAAGGTTTGCGGATCCAACCATTGCAAACATTGCAGCCATTCAAAACTACTACAGCAATAAACACTCTAAAAGTTACAACGATCTAAGCGCAAATGTGGTGGTGAACTACAATCTAGATGAGCAAAATGCTATCTATGTAGCCTTGGGTCAAGGTGTGCGTGTGCCAGATGCGCAAGAGCTCTATTTTATCGGTTTCATGAAAGGCAATTGGAGTAGAAAAGGCAATCCAAATCTCAAAGAGAGTAAAAATAGAGAGCTTGATATTGGCTACAAAGGTGAGATTTTTGATACATCTTTTCATCTAAGCCTCTTTTATAGCGATCTCAAAGACTACATCTACGCATATAGAAGCAATGTAGGCAATAAAGATCCAAAGAAATACTACCTCACTTGGACAAATATCGATGCCCATATCTATGGCGCATCAATCTCTTTACAAAGAGCGATCGGGGATTATATGATGATAGAGGGTGGGCTTAGCTATCAAAGAGGCAAAAAGGATGATCTCATTCCTGGACAAAAGGATGATGATTTGGCGCAAGTGCCACCAATGCACGGGCGTTTGGCTTTGAGCTATGATGATGGAGAGTGGTATGTGATGGCAGAGTCACTGATGAGTGCTGGTTGGAGCGATTACGATAGCGATAATGGCGAGCGTGATGTAGGTGGCTGGGGAGTGGTTAATCTTAAAGCGAGCAGAGCTATAAATGATACAATATCTTTACAATTTGGTGTAGATAATCTTTTCGACAAAACATATGCAGTGAACAACACCTATGCAGGACGATCGCTCATTGGCGGAAGAACACCTGTGCTTATTAATGAGCCTGGTAGATATGTTTATGCCAATATAAATATACAGTTTTAAGGAGTAGATAATAGAAACAATAGACTTTTTAAGCATTATTAGCGTTGCATTTTTGGGTAGTCTGGGGCATTGTGTAGGGATGTGCGGCGGTTTTGTCATCGCCTACACAGCTGCCAAAGTCGATCCTACAAGAGGCAAGCTCTGGGGAGGAGTTGCACATCTTATATATAATCTGGGGCGTATTACTTCTTATATGATTATTGGGGCTTTTTTTGGCTATCTTGGCTCCATTATGCTTATTTCTAAGACGATGCACGGCACTCTTTATGTAATAGTGGGTATATTTATGATCCTTATGGGGATTTCACTCTCTGGCAATCTCAAATTTTTAACCTCCATTGAGGCAAATCTTACCAAATATAGCTTTTTTCGCACACTTTTTTCAAAGCTAATTCACTCAAAATCACTTTGGAGCTTTTTCTTTTTAGGGATGCTCAATGGCTTTTTGCCTTGTGGGCTTGTCTACTTTTTTGCAGCAAGTGCAGCTGCTACAGGAAGTCCCTTTTGGGGAGCGGTGGTGATGGCTATTTTTGGGCTCTCCACTGTACCTGTGATGTTTGGACTTGGTACGGTGGCAGGGTTTTTAAAAAGCTCCTCCTTCAGGCTATTGATGATAAAGCTTGCCTCTTTAGTTATAACTATTTATGGAATTTATCTGCTTTATAAAGGGTACTGGTTTATTACTGATCCAAACGCCTCTATTCATACTTGCCATTAATTTTTGTACAATAGGAGTATGAAAAATCGATTTACAATACTATTTATTGGCAAAGAGGATGCATATATCCCTATTATAAAAGGCTTTTGCAAAGAGCTCTATCAAACACAAAAGCTTTCAGAGGCTTTTGAGATTTTTCAAAAAAGAAATCCAGATATAGTTATTTATGCTAAAGATGATAATGTAGCATTTTGTAAAAAGCTTAAAGAGCAAGCTCCTGCTACGCCTCTGCTTTATATTGGCCAAAAAGATGCGCAAAAGCTTTATGAAGCTTTAGAAGCAAGAGTAGATAAATATCTCCTTTTGCCTCTTGATACAAAGCTTTTGCAAGCCTCACTTGAAGAGTTTATCTCCCAGCTTTTTATGCAAAAGGCTAAAGAGTACAATACTTTTATGTTGCATCAATACAAAAATGCAATTGATAGTAGTAATATTGTCTCCAAAACCGATATTAATGGCATTATTACCTATGTGAATGAAGAGTTTTGTAAAATTTCGGGCTATTCAAAAGAGGAGCTTATTGGCAAAAATCATAATATTGTACGCCATCCTGATGTGCCAAAAGAGCATTTTAAAAGGTTTTGGGATACGATTTTAGCCAAAAAAATTTGGAAAGGGACTGTAAAAAATAGGGCAAAAGATGGCTCCACATTTTATGTCAATACTACTGTTATTCCGATTCTTGATTGGAATGGGGATATTGTGGAGTTTGTAGCGATTAGGTATGATGTAACAGAGAGTGTTAAACTGCAAGAGCAGCTGCAAAAAAAAGAGAAAGAGTTGGAGATTTTAAATAAAGAGTTGGAAAAGCGGGTAGAGGAGAAGACCAAGCAGTTGCGCCAACTCAATTTAACTTTGGAAAAAAGGATAAAAAATGAGGTAGCAAAAAATAGAGAAAAAGATAGGATGATGTTCCAACAGGCTCGTTTGGCTTCTTTAGGTGAGATGTTGGGCAATATTGCTCATCAATGGAGGCAGCCTCTGATGGAGTTGAGCATATTGCTCTATAAAATGAAAAAGCTTTCGTACAAAAAGGATCTCAGTGAGCTGTATGAGAGAGGAAATAGTATTTTAGAGAAGATGTCGCAAACAATTAGTGATTTTCAAAACTTCTTTAGTCCTAGTAAGAAAAAAGAGCATTTTAATATTGTGGAGAGTATTCAAAATACCTATACCATTGTTGAAGGGACATTGAAGAAGAATGGTATTACCTTAAAGCTTTGCTACACTACTGAGCCTTTGGTGTATGGCTATAAAAATGAGTTCTCTCAAGTTATTTTAAATATTGTCAGTAATGCAAAAGATGTACTTATAGAGCGTAATATTGAGAAAAAAGAGATCATAGTTCAAATCAAAGAGTGTCCGGATTTTGTACGGGTAGAGATTGAAGATAATGCTGGAGGAGTAGATAAGAGCATAGTCGATAAAATTTTTGAGCCCTACTTTACTACTAAATCAACTAAAAAGGGTACAGGTTTAGGACTCTATATGTCTAAAATGATTATTGAGCAGAGTATGGGGGGAGAATTAAAACTTAAAAATACAAAAAGAGGGGCTAAATTTATTATTACATTACCGCGAGGATAAAATAATGGAGTGTAAAGAGATTTTAAAAAGATTAAAAATTTTATATATAGAAGATGAAGCACAAATTCGCCAACTATTAAAAGAGGTATTGGAGGAGGAGTTTTTGGTTTTTGATACGGCTAAAGATGGTGAAGAGGGGTGGCAGAAGTTTCAGCAAAAGAGGTATGATTGTGTAATTACCGATATTGAGATGGAGGGGATGGATGGTTTGAGTCTGGCTCAAAAGATTCGTCAAATAAGTGATATTCCCATTATTTTATTGACTGCTTATAGTGAAAAGGAGAGGCTTTTTAAAGCGATTGATGTAGGGGTCAATAAATATCTTGTTAAGCCTTTTACTCCCGAAAAACTTTTGCAAGTAATATGTGAGCTTTTTATGCAAAAGTTACAAAGGGAGAGTATTATAGATTTGGGAAAAGGCTTTTTATATGATAAAAAAAATGCTACAGTGTTGTATGAGAGTAAGAATATACATTTAACCAAAAAGGAGAAAGCCTTTTTAGATCTGCTTTTACACAATCAAGATCATATTGTATCTTTTTTGGAAATTGAAGAGAATGTGTGGCAAGATGGGGAGTTTAGTGAGAATGCTTTAAGGACATTGGTAAAGAGGCTGCGAAAAAAGCTCTATAAAGAGCTTATTGAGAACTATTCGGGACTAGGGTATAAAATAAACTTATGATTATCTTAGCTTTATAGTTTACTTTGCTATTTGTATCTTTAAGCTTTATTACAACTTATTTTTCTTATAATTATTTTCGTAAAGGTGTGTCAATTTTATGACAAATTCTAGAGGAGGTATTAGATGCAAAATCCTGCGATTGAGTATGATTATACCGTCGCAAAATGGTTTAGCTACCTGGCCATTTTGTTTGGTATATTGGGGATGGGGATTGGTGTTTGGATCGCTTTTGAGCTAGCGTTTCCTGAGCTCAACTATGTGTTTGGGCAGTATAGTCTGTTTAGTAGGCTTCGACCAATCCATACGAATGTGGTAGCATACGGCTTTACGCTAAGCGGTATCTGGGCTACTTGGTACTATGTAGGTCAAAGAGTACTAAAAGTTTCTCTTGCAGAGAGTAAATTTCTACAAGCTGTTGGTAAGCTCCATTTTTGGCTCTACTTCATTACTGCGCTTTTAGCTGTTGTTTCACTGCTTTTGCGATATACAACTTCTAAAGAGTATGCGCAGTTTGAGTGGCCTCTTGATATTTTGGTAGTAGTGATTTGGGTACTTTGGGGCATCTCTATCTTTGGACTTATCGGTATCAGAAGAGAGAAGACTCTTTATATTTCTATGTGGTACTACATTGCAACTTTCCTTGGTGTTGCTATGCTCTATCTCTTTAACAATATGGAAGTACCTACCTATCTTGTAACAGGTATGGGTAATCCATTTCATTCAGTAAGTATGTATGCTGGTACAAATGATGCGATGGTGCAGTGGTGGTTTGGACACAATGCGGTTGCATTCGTTTTCACAGTGCCTATTATTGCGATGATCTACTACTATCTACCTAAAGAGTCTGGTCAGCCAGTATATTCATACAAGCTCTCACTCCTATCATTTTGGGGATTGATGTTTGTCTATCTTTGGGCTGGCGGTCACCATCTTATCTACTCAACTGTGCCAGATTGGATGCAAACAATGGGCTCAATCTTTAGCGTAATTCTTATTTTGCCATCTTGGGGTAGTGCACTCAACATGCTTCTTACAATGAAAGGTGAATGGGGACAACTTAAAGAGAACCCACTGATTAAATTTATGGTTCTTGCATCTACATTCTATATGCTAAGTACGCTTGAGGGTCCAATTCAATCAATCAAATCAGTAAATGCTCTTGCACACTTTACTGACTGGATTCCAGGTCACGTCCATGATGGTACTCTTGGATGGGTTGGATTCATGATTATTGCTGCTATTATGCATATGGCTCCAAGATTTTACAAAAGAGAAATCTACAGCAAAAAACTTCTTGAAATGCAATTTTGGCTTCAAACTACCGGTATCGTACTCTACTTCTCAAGCATGTGGATTGCTGGTATTACGCAAGGTATGATGTGGAGAGCGGTTGACCAGTATGGTAACCTTGCATACTCTTTCATCGATACAGTTACAGTATTGCATCCATACTATACGCTTAGAGGAATCGGTGGACTATTCT
>WGAX01000123.1 GCA_015494595.1 Nitratiruptor sp. | reverse complement strand
TTGCGGCTTCATACTCTGCTTTGTGCCGCTCTAGTTGCTGCGTAGAGACTATTCCTTCGCTATGCAATCTTTTGGAGCGCAAAAATTGGTGCTTTTTTGCAAAAAGCTCACTCTCTTTGGCTGTTTTTAAGTTTTTCAAAGCCTCAAGGTTCGCTTGGATGGCTTGTTGTTTAAGCCGGATTGCTTGTAGTTTTTGCTCATAGAGCCTTTTTGCAAAGCCGATCTGCTCTTGTAATCTCTTTTTTTGAAGAGTCTGCTCATTTTCCTGCTTGATAATTAAAAAGGAGGCTTTAATGCTTAAAGATCTACTCTATTTAGGTGTCGGTAGTGCGCTTTTGGCAAAAGAGAAGGTGGAAGAGGAGCTACAGAAGCTGGTAGACAAAGGAAAGGTTTCTAAGGAGGAGGTAAAAAAGATTATAGATGAGGCTAAGCAGAAGGGGCAAGAGGAGGAGAAAAGAGTCAAAGATGAGTTAAAAGAGATTATAAAAGAGGTGATAAGCGAGCGAGATCTAGCTACCAAAAAGGATATAGAAGAGCTCAAAAAGCTTCTTGAAAAGTAGGCTTTTGCGTGTTGTAAAAATCTTTTATCTGCTATTATCCTTTTTTTTGCTTATTAAACGAAAAGACTCCTTTTTGGGATTGCGCCCCTATACTCCCTCAAAAATGCGAGCAGTTATTGTTGAGCTGGTGCATCTTTTATAAAACTCTCTCAAGTATTAGCTACTAGAGCCGACTTTTTTAGCGAGGAGTATTTAGAGCAGCTAAAGACGCTACACGATGAGCTGCCGCCCATGAGTGAAGAGGAGTTTGAAGAGGTTTTTCATAGGGCTTTTGCTCAGCCTATTTTTAAAGAGTTTGACAAAAATCCGATAGCGAGCGCTTCCATCGGGCAGGTGCATATCGCATATCTTTCAGATGGCACTAAAGTGGCTGTGAAGCTAAGGCGTCTTGGCATCAAAGAGCAGGTGATGCGAGACATCATTATCTTGCGTTTTCTTCATACGCTTTTTCGCCCGCTTTTTAGTGAATACACAAAAAACTCCCTTGAGGCTGTGATTGAAGAGTTTGCCAAGATGATAGTACAGGAAGTGGATCTCAATCAAGAGCTCTACAATCTCAAAAAATTCTCCAAAACTTACAGCTACTGCGATGTGAGGTTTCCCAAGCCATATGAGAAGTTTTGCAGCGAAGATGCATTGGTGATGAGCTATATGGAGGGGGTGCGGTTTGACGACAAAGAGGCTTTGATGAGGCTTGGTGTGGATTTTAGGAAGGTTTTGGAAAAGCTTATCGATTTTTATGCTGAGCAAATGCTCATAAAGGGCTATTTTCACGCCGATCCCCATCCGGGCAATTTGTTGGTATCTGGTAAGGGTGAGCTTATTTTGCTTGATTTTGGGATGCTCAAACGCATAGATAACGATACAAGAGTAGCAATAATTGAGATGATAAAGTCTGCTTATGAAAAAGATTATGAGCTCTATATAAGCAGTGCTAAGAGATTAGGAGTGATTGCTTACGAAGCGCCAAAGTCAGCGATGGCGGAGCTAGTGGAGAGGATGTTTGAGATCTTTAGCGATGAGAGTTTGAGTGCGCTTACGATGCAAAGGTTAGCTTTTGAGCTGCTTGAGTCGATGCGAGATCTCCCTTTCAAACTGCCACAAGAGGCTATCTATATTCTCAGAGCCAGTGCAATCATTGAGGGGCTTGGCACTACCTATATTGAAAATTTCAACGGCATTAAGGATATATTGCCAGTCCTGCAAAAGAATATCCCCCGCGCTCTTGGATACAAGGACTCCATTATCGAGATGGTGTGGGATGAGATCAAGGAGTCGCCTTATGTGCTCAAAGATTTCAAGACAACCATCAAAAAGGCAAGTGAAGGCAATTTACAAGTGGAGATGTCGCCACTGCAGCTTGAGTGGATGCAAAAAGAGATCAAACACTACATTCGCCCCTATATCTTGGCATTTTCTTTGATGCTGCTTGCAATATTTTTAGCGCAGTTTGGGGGAGAGTGGCAGGCGGTAGCGATTGTGCTCTTTATAGCTGCCTTTTTGCAGGTGGTTTTCAAAGCTTAATTTGTAAATTGTAAAGATTCTAAAAAGATGTTATACCAAAGGTAATACTAATACAAACAATCAACTACACTCCCTGGAAATCTTTTGGAAATAAGCTGATTTAGAATAGCAATGAATAGTTACAAAGTAACTAAAATCATTTACTCATTATTAAATTTGCTAGATAATTACCTTTGTATAAGTATTCTGAGGCGTGGTTGGAGGTGAAATAAAAGTATCTAGGAGGATAACGAAGAAGGAATTAAGTATAATAATAGCTATGATAATAAAGAGGTTACTGATGCTTAAAAGGGTAAAGAGATATGTGTTTTCGTCCATTTATCAAATGGGTAGGAGGGAAAAAGGGGTTAATTTCCCAGCTTATGCCTTTGCTTCCTAAAAATTTCAACAACTATTTTGAGCCATTTGTGGGAGGAGGGGCTCTCTTTTTTGAGCTCTATAGTTTAGGAGTATTAGAAGGTAAAAAGGTCTATCTTTTTGATATTAATGAAGAATTGATAAATACATATCAGGTTATAAAGCATTTTCCATCTAAACTTTTGGATGAGCTAAAAAAATTTCAACAAAAACACTCAAAAGAGTTTTATTATGAAGTAAGGGAGTGGGATAGAGATAATGATTTTAAAAATATTGACAAAGTTTTGCGTGCAGCCAGGTTTATTTATCTGAATAAAACCTGTTTTAATGGATTATACAGAGTCAATAAAAAAGGTTTTTTTAATGTTCCTATAGGAAGCTATAAAAGCCCAAAAATTTATGATGAAAAGCTTATTATGAGTGCTTCATATGCTTTAAAAGATGCTAATATCGAAGTAGCGGATTTTAGTCGGGTTTTAGAAGTTGCCAAAGAGAATGATTTTATCTATTTTGATCCCCCCTACTATCCTTTAAGTGATACTTCAAATTTTACCTCTTATACTGACTTAGTATTTTTGGAAGATGAGCAAAAAAGATTGTATCAAGTCTTTAAAGAGTTAGATAAAAAAGGCTGTTTTGTAATGGAGAGTAATTCTGATACAGAGTTTATTAAAAATTTATATCAAGAGTATAAAATTGAGATTGTTTATATGCATCGGTTTATAAATAGCAAAAAGGAGGGTAGGGGAAAAATTAGTGAAGTAGTGATAAAGAATTATCAATGAAAGGAGAAGAAATGCCTTATAATAGAAGAGATTGTACCAATTATTTTTCAAATATAGGTACGAGAAATGAAGTAAGAAGCAGGGTTGTTCAAGAGTTTTTACAAGAGTCTCCAGGGAGAGGGACAGGCGATAGTGCTAGTAGATATGATTATATTGTTGCAAAGTTACAGAATGGAAATGAGGTGATATTGACTCGACCTGCAAATTTAAAAAATGGGTTTGATTTTTTAATCCGAGTAACAAATACAAATTTTAATCCCTTAAGAAGATATAGGGATTATCCTAAGCACGATGATATTATTAAAGATTTAGAGCAAAAAAGTAGGAGTAATCCTACACACTATTCATTGTTAAGAGACTATATTGTGGAGATCTTTAATTGTCATGTAGATGTAGAAAGTATTGATCTAAATCAATTTAATTTTAGTGTTGGATATGATGTAGATATGCTTTTAAATTGTATTAAATGGTTTTTTATAGAGCAAGATATTAGATATTGGAACTATTCAGGTAGACATATGTTAATGGCAGGGACTCCATAAAAAGGAAGCGTTAGCATTCCTAACGCTTCATATGAAAATCATCAAAGCTTTAGCTGCTTAATAAACTCCTCTATATCTTCATAGAGCGCTTGCAGGTCCTCTTCATGCTCAACCTCGTCTGCTAGTATTTGACTCACTAGATCATATGTAACAATGTCTTTGCCTTGTGTCATCTGGGCAATCTTGCTATAAACATCGATGGCGCACTGCTCGCCTTTGATGGCTTGCTCCAAGACTGCAAGGACATCAGGATTGGTAGGTGCTTCATAAGCACAGTTTGCCAGATCAAGCCACTCTTTAGGGTGCAAAATCGGCGTGCCTCCTAGCTGCAAGATGCGATCGGCTACCATATTGGCGTGACGCAGCTCATCTTGAGCATGCTGGTTGAGCTCGGCTACTACGCCATCTTTCATAATGCCTTTGACCACCTTCGCTTCGATGAAATATTGATAGTACGCCAGCCACTCGTCTGCGTAGGCTTTGTTGAGCAGTTTTATTACCTCATCGACCTCTACACCTTTGATAATACTAATACCTTTGCGTGCCATTGTAAACTCCTTTGGAAAAAAATTATCAATACAAAAAAATTATACGATAAAAAGCTTAAATGAAGATTATTTAT
>WGAX01000122.1 GCA_015494595.1 Nitratiruptor sp. | reverse complement strand
CCCAAAAAAGCTATAATATCAAAAATTTTTTTGAGATTGAGGGAGTAATGGCGGATCTATTTGAGACAAAGCAAGATATTCAAGAGATAGATATTGAAGAGAGCGTTAAAAGTAGCTACCTTGACTACTCTATGAGCGTCATCATAGGGCGTGCTCTGCCAGATGCAAGAGATGGGCTCAAACCTGTGCATAGGCGCATTTTGTATGCAATGAATGAGCTAGGCTTAACAAGTCGATCAGCTTATAAAAAGAGTGCAAGGATTGTGGGGGATGTAATCGGTAAATACCACCCTCACGGTGATAGTGCAGTCTATGAGGCGCTTGTAAGAATGGCGCAGCCCTTCTCTATGCGTCTGCCTCTAGTAGATGGGCAGGGAAACTTTGGCTCTATTGATGGGGATAGTCCAGCTGCAATGCGCTATACTGAGGCTAGAATGACAAGCCTAGCTGAGGAGCTTTTAAGAGATATTGACAAAGATACGGTAGATTTTGTGCCAAACTATGATGATACATTGAGCGAGCCAGATGTTTTGCCAACGCGTGTGCCAAATCTATTGCTTAATGGCTCCAGCGGGATTGCAGTAGGTATGGCTACCAATATCCCACCTCATCGCCTTGATGAGCTTATTGATGCTTTAGTCTACCTTCTTGATAATCCTCAAGCCTCCTTAGAAGATATTATGGAGTACATTAAGGGGCCAGATTTTCCAACGGGAGGCATAATTTTTGGCAAACAAGGCATCTACAATGCATATAAAAGTGGTAGAGGACGCATAAAAATCCGAGCAAAAGTCCATTTAGAAGAGCGCAAAAATCGTGAAGCGATTGTAATAGACGAAATCCCTTACCAGGTCAATAAAGCACGCCTTATTGAGCAGATTGCCCAGCTTGTGCGCGATAAACAGATTGATGGCATTAGCGAAATCAGAGATGAGAGCGACAGAGAGGGCATTAGGGTTGTTATTGAGCTAAAAAAAGATGCGATGAGTGAAATTATTTTAAACAACCTCTACAAATCTACCCAGATGGAGGTAACTTTTGGCATCATTCTTTTAGCAATTATCAATAAAGAGCCAAAAGTTTTTACTCTTTTGGAGCTTTTACACCTCTTTTTAAACCATCGAAGAACAGTAGTTATTCGCCGTAGTATCTATGAGCTTGAAAAAGCTAAAGCAAGAGCACACATTGTAGAGGGACTCCTCAAAGCCCTACAACATATCGATGAAGTTATTGCTACAATAAAAAGTAGTGAAGATACTGCTATAGCACGCACAAGTCTTATAAAAAAGTTTGCCCTCACGCAAGAGCAGGCTAACGCAATTTTGGATATGAAGTTGCAACGCCTTACAGGCTTGGAGCAAGAAAAACTGGAAAAAGAGTATAAAGAGCTTACAAAAAAGATTGAGGAGCTACAAGCAATTCTTCGTAGCGAAAAACGTCTTAATAGAATTATTAAAAAGGAGCTGGGTGCTATTAAAAAGCAGTTTAGCACTCCCCGACTTACACAAATTGTTGATGATTATGAAGAGATCGATATTGAGGACTTAATCCCCAATGAGCCTATGGTTGTTACTATTACCCACAGAGGCTACATTAAGCGGGTACCTCTAAAGCAGTATGAAAAGCAAAAAAGAGGAGGCAAAGGTAAAACTGCTGTTACAACCTATGAAGATGATTTTATTGAAGACTTTTTTATCTCCCACACCCACGATACCTTGATGTTTATTACTGACAAAGGGCAGCTGTACTGGCTTAAGGTGTACAAAATTCCAGAAGCAGGACGCACAGCAAAAGGAAAAGCGGTAGTCAATCTCTTAAATCTTGAAGCAGATGAAAAAATAAAAGCGATCTTGCCAACTACTGATTTTGATGAGAGCAAGTCTATCGCTTTCTTTACAAAAAACGGTATTGTCAAAAGAACAAATCTTGCCGAATTCAGCAACATTCGCTCAAAAGGGGTACGAGCTATTATGCTTGACGAAGATGATGAGCTTATTACTGCCAAAATTGTTACACCTCAAACAAAATGGCTCTTTATCATCACAAAAAAGGGGATGTGTATCCGTTTTCCAGTAGATAATGTGCGTCTGCTTGGGAGAACGACAAGAGGCGTTACGGGATTACGCTTTAAGTATGAAGATGATATGGTCGTAGGTGCTGCAACACTCCAAAGCGAAGAGCAAGAGCTTCTCACAGTGAGTGAGCTTGGTATTGGTAAGCGCACCGAAGCAAAAGAGTATCGAGAGCAGACACGCGGAGGCAAAGGCGTTATTGCAATGAAGCTTACCAACAGGACTGGAAATGTGGTAGGCGTAGTTACTGTTGATAAGAATAAAGATTTGATGGTACTAACAAGTAGTGGTAAAATGATACGGGTAGATATGGAGAGCATTCGCAAAGCCGGCCGCAATACAAGCGGCGTGATGATTGTGAGGCTTGAGAGTGGAGATAAAGTTATTAGCATAGCAAAATGTCCAAAAGAGGAGGAGGAAGAAATTGAAGAGATTTAATGTAGCAGTGGTAGGAGCCACGGGAGCTGTTGGTGAAGAGATGTTAAGAGTTATGGAGGAGGTAGATTTTCCTGTTGCAAAATTAGTACCACTAGCTAGCAAAAGAAGCGCTGGCAAAACGGTAACATTCAAAAACAAAGAGTATACTGTCCAGGAGCTCACAGAAGATATCTTTGAAAAAGAGGAGATAGAGATAGCACTATTTAGTGCAGGGGGCAGTATCTCAGCCCACTTTGCCCCGTTTGCTGCAGAAGCTGGAGCAGTAGTGATTGACAATACCAGCCATTTTCGTATGGATCCAGATATTCCTTTGGTAGTGCCTGAAGTGAATCCCCAAGATATAGCAGCTTGGCGCAACAAAGGCATTATCGCCAATCCAAACTGCTCCACAATCCAGATGGTACAAGCCCTTAAACCTTTGGATGATGCATTTGGCATAAAAAGAGTGGATGTAGCCACCTATCAAGCCACCAGCGGGGCTGGCAAGAGCGCAATGGATGAGATGGTCAATCAGATGAGAGACTTTTTCAATTTCAAGCTGGATGAGAGCCCAAAAGAGAAGTTCCCTCACCAAATTGCACTCAATGTAATACCGCAAATCGATAAGTTTATGGACAATGGCTACACTAAAGAAGAGATGAAGATGGTCAATGAGACCAAAAAGATAATGCATAAAAATATTGAGGTCTCAGCTACTTGCGTGCGTGTGCCGGTGCTTAGAGGTCATAGTGAAGCAGTAACAGTGTGGTTTGAAAAAGATATTAGCCCAGAGGCTGCAAGAGAGGCGCTCTATAATGGCAAAAATATTGTAGTAATGGATGAGCCTGAAAAAGGTATCTACCCTATGCCAATAACTGTAGTAGAAAAAGATGAGACTTTCGTAGGCCGCATTCGCAAAGATATATACCGGGAGAATGTGCTGCATATGTGGGTGGTAGCTGATAATTTGCGTGTAGGGGCTGCTACAAATGCAGTAAGAATTGCCCTTAAATGGATAGAGATGGAGCAGCTATGAAATATTTAGAGCAGGCTTTTGAGTGGCTCCTGTGGGAGGGAAGACTCTTTATTCTGTTAGCCGTCATTTTTGGGATGATAGGGGCTCTTATTCTATTTATAGTAGCAAGTGTTGACATCTATCATGTAGCTCATTACACCTTTGAGATTATGAGCAGCGGCCATCATCCTAACAATTTTCACGAAAAGATTGTAGGTGAGATTATTGGAGCAGTAGATCTCTATCTGATTGCAGTGGTTATGCTGCTTTTTAGCTTTGGTCTCTATGAGCTTTTTATCTCAAAAATCGATCCAGCAGAATCTAGTGAATCGAGTGGGATTTTGAAGATTAAGGATTTAGATCAGCTCAAAGACAAGCTTGCAAAAGTTATCATTATGGTTTTAATTGTAAGCTTCTTTAAGCGCGTTATCAATATGGAGTATAACGGCGCTTTGGAGATGCTTTACCTCTCGTTATCCATTTTGGCACTGGGGCTAGCTCTCTTTTTTATGCACAAAAGTGCAGACTCACACTAAGGATATATAATGGTTTTTATAGATGCCTGTTTTCGTAAAAAGACCCCCTACACCCCTATCTGGATGATGCGCCAAGCTGGACGCTACCTACCAGAGTATATGCAGGTGCGCAACAAAGCAGGAGACTTTTTGACTCTTTGCAAAAACCCACAAATGGCAGCAGAGGTAACGCTGCAACCAGTTGAAATTCTTGATGTTGATGCTGCAATACTCTTTAGCGATATTTTGGTAATCCCACTTGAGATGGGAATGGAGTTACGATTTGAAAAGGGTGAGGGCCCGGTTTTTAACCGCCCTGTACAAAACTGGAAAGATCTAGATAGTCTCTATGAGTTTCCAGAAGAGCGCCTTGGATATGTGTATGAGACGATTAAGATTGTAAGAGAGAAATTGCCAAAAGATAAAGCCCTTATCGGTTTTAGCGGAGCTCCATGGACGCTGGCAACCTATATGGTTGAGGGAAGAGGCTCTAAAACATATGCCACAATCAAAAAGCTCATCTACACTCAGCCAGACTTTATGCACGCTTTGATGATAAAAATCACTGAAGCTATCAAGGCGTATCTAATCAAGCAGATTGAAGCAGGTGTCAATGCGGTGCAGATCTTTGATAGCTGGGCAAGTGCACTAGAGAAGGAGAAGTTTTTTGAGTTTAGCTGGGAGTATCTAGTAGATATTGCTGAATTTATCAAAGAGCGCTATCCTGGCATTCCGGTAATCCTTTTCCCAAAAGGGATTGCAGGATATTTGGATGATATTTATGGCACATTTGATGTATTTGGCGTAGATTGGGGCACGCCAATAGATTTAGCCAAAGCAAAGCTTGGCAGCCGCTATGTATTGCAAGGCAATATGGAGCCAACGAGGCTCTACTCCAAAGAGGCTACAAAAGAGGGGGTAGAAAAAATTATTGCCACAATGGGAGCAAAACCGGGACATATCTTCAATCTTGGACACGGAATGCTGCCAGATCTGCCAGTAGAAAACGCCAAATATCTTGTAGAATTAGTACATGATCTCTCACGCCGATGAGTATTATCTTTGGTCCCGTAAACTCTCGGCGCTTTGGGCTCTCGCTGGGAATTGATCTTAGTCCCAAAGAAAAGAGCTGCAATTTTGACTGCCTCTACTGCGAGCTTGAGCCCTCAAAGCCAACAGATAAAATTTCTAACCCGCCAAAAGTGGATGAAGTCATAGCTCAACTCCAACAGGCATTGCAAAAGTTTCAAGATGTTGAAGTAATAACTATCACCGCCAATGGAGAGCCAACCCTATACCCCTATTTAGATGAGCTTGTCGATGCACTTCATACTGTTAAAAAGGATAAAAAGCTACTTATCCTCTCCAACTCCAGCCTCATCTATAAAAAGGAGGTACAAAAGGCTCTTAAAAAGATAGATATTGTTAAACTCTCCCTTGATTGTGCCTCACCTCGCTGCTTTAAAAGAGTTGATCGCCCTTTAAAAACTATAGAGATTTCAAAGATTATTGAAGGTATAAAGAAGTTTAGAAAAGAGTTTAAAGGTTTGTTAGTTATAGAAATCCTGGTAGTTAAGGGAATAAATGATAAGGAGGAGGAGTTTACAAAGCTAGCTCAAGTTTTGCAAGAGATAAAGCCCAATCGCATCGATCTTGGCACAATAGATAGACCTCCAGCCTATAAAGTGGAGCCAGTTAGTTATGAGAGGCTTTTTGAGCTCTCTCAAACTCTTCATAACCTCCCAGTCAATATAGTCTCTAGAGACAATACCACACAGAAAAAACTGGATTTAAGCAAACCTGAGATTTTACAGCTTCTTGCCCACAGACCCTTAAGCAAAGAGGATATAGCCACCCTCTTTAGCCCAACCACTTGCAGCATTTTTCACCAACTATTACAAAAAGGAGAGATTGAAAAAAAGCAGGTGGGCAAGGTTAGCTTTTTTACTCTACCTTCCAGCAAAAGGCACTAACGCACTACCCCAGGTAAAACCTCCTCCAAATGCGTCTAGCAGCATCAAATCCCCATACTGCAGTCTACCCTCTTCATATATCTCATTCATTGCCATAGGGATAGAGGCGGAGGAGGTGTTGCCATATTTGCTGACAGTCATTACCACCTGATGAGGATTCAAATCCAAAGCGTTGGCAACAGCGTTTAAGATGCGATAGTTTGCCTGATGTGGTATAAAGTGATCAATATCTTGGCCTGCTATATTATTCTTTTTTAAAATCTCTACCACATCATTTGTCAATGTCTTTACCGCTACTTTAAAGGTCTCATTACCCTTCATTTTAATAAAACACTCTTTCTCTTTTAGTACCTCTTGGCTGCAGGGCTTATTGGTACCGCATCCGGGTGTAATGAGATAGTCGTAGTATCTGCCATCTGCCGCTATGTTTATATCAATAATAGCCTCACTTTGATTTTCAGTAGCGCTTACAATTGCAGCTCCTGCTCCATCTCCAAAGAGTATGCAGGTAGTTCGATCGGTAAAATCCACAATAGCACTAAGTTTTTCTGCTCCAATAATCAATACATTTTTAGCCATACCAGACTCTACAAAGGCTTTTGCACTTGCCAAAGCATAGATAAAACCACTACATGCAGCGCTTATATCAAATGCTGGAATATTTGCAATACCAAGCTTTTTAGCAATCATACAAGCAGTTGAGGGCATACAGAAGTAATCAGGTGATATGGTAGCACATATAAGCAGATCTATTGCATCTTTCTTTATATTTGCTCTCTCAATCGCTTTCAAAGCAGCTTTAAGACCAAGATCACTGGTGGACTCATCTTTGTCTGCAATAAAACGGGTCTTGATACCGGTTCTTTTAGTAATCCACTCATCACTTGTATCTACCATCTTCTCCAAATCGGCATTGGTTAAAACATTTTTGGGCACATAGGCACCAATTGAGCGCAATGCAGCATACAAAATTGATCCTTTACTTTACCTCTTCTAGCCTCTGCTCAATAAATGCATTAATATCAGACTCAATATAGTGAATCGCTTGATTAATTGCATTTTTAATCGCCTTTGGCGTACTTTTACCATGGCTAACAATCGCACACCCTTTTACCCCAATCAGTGGCGCTCCACCATATTCACTATAGTCAATCTCTTTTTTCAGCGCGCGAAAGACCTTTTTCATCATTAAAGCCCCTGCCATACTTAAAGGGCTCTTTTTAATATTCTTTTTCATCAGCTTACTAATGGCATCTGCAACACCCTCACTGGTTTTGAGCAAAATATTGCCAGTAAAGCCATCACATACCACCACATCAACACTGCCATCAAATATGTTATTGCCTTCAACATTACCGATAAAAGTGGGAAGTTTTTTTAGTAGAGCAAAGGAGTGTTTTGTAAGCTCATTCCCTTTTGTATCCTCTTCTCCATTAGAAAGCAGCCCAACTTTTGGCTGGGAAATATGCAAAATTGCTCTGGCATAGGCTTCACCCATTACCCCAAACTCAAAGAGGTGCTCAGGCTTGCAATCTACATTTGCCCCCACATCTAAAACCAGCGTCTTTTTGCCTTTATAGGTGGGCATAAGTGTAGCAATTGCTGGACGGCTTACATTTTTAAGCCTTCCCATTCTAAGAGTTGCCAAACTCATGGTAGCACCGCTATGGCCGGCTGATACTACTCCATCAGCTTGCTTTTGACGCACTAGCTCCACAGCTTTATATATGGAGCTCTCTTTTCTTTTTAAAGCCTCTGTTGCTGGCTCATCCATTGCTATTACATCATCAGCTTCTATAATCTCTACTCGATCAAAAAACCCTCTGGGGATTTGACTCTCGATACGATCCTTTTTGCCTACAAGCAGAGCTTTAAAACCTCTATACTCTCGTAGAGCTAAAAGAGTGCCCTCAATAATAGGGTATGGACCAAAGTCCCCACCCATTGCATCTACGGCAACTTGTATCATTATTTAGCTTCTATACTCACCAGTAGTTGGATTGACTCTATGAGGCATCTTCCAAGTACCATCTTTATCTTTTACTGGTCTAGCTAATTTAATTTTGTAGTGTGTTCTTCTCTTTGCTGCTCTTGTCTTGCTTACGCGTCTCTTAGGAACTGCCATTCTTTTCTCCTTCTTTGCATTTTGGACATATATGATAATCTGCTTTGATTGACTCACTCTCTGAGGCTATGAGCTCATCCAAATCGATATAGCCTCTATAAAACTCTACCACATCAGCTTCTTCATCAAAGCCTCTATAGACTCCATCACTAAGCTTTAAAAAAAGCTCCTCATCTATTGTAACAAAAAATCTCTCACCACATCTGATACACTCTACCTCTTGCTTACCGTGAATTCTGCCCTTGAGATCCACTAAGCTCTGCTGTGTGCGGGTTAAATCCCCTTCCATATGAAGACAATCCCTACTAACCTCTACACTCTTTTTTGAAAATCCGACCTTTTTGAAATCGATTTTCAATTAAAGAATCTCCCTTTGGGCAAAAAAGAAAGCGATCTCTTTTTGAGCATTTTCTAAGCTATCACTTCCGTGCACGGCATTGGCTTCTATACTTTTGGCAAAATCTGCTCTAATTGTGCCGGGAGCTGCCTCTTTTGGATCTGTTGCACCCATAAGCTCTCTATTTTTTGCTACTGCATTCTCACCCTCTAATACCATAACCACAACAGGGCCGCTTGTCATATACTCTACCAAGTCATTAAAAAAGGGGCGCTCTTTATGTACCTCATAAAACTTTGCAGCATCCTCTTTGCTTAGCTTAATCTTTTTCATTGCTGCAATTCTCAAGCCGTTTGTCTCAAATCTGTCAATAATTTTACCAATAACATTTTTTGCTACAGCATCAGGCTTGATAATTGATAGGGTTCTTTCCATACCGACTCCTAAGGGGTTAAAATTTTAGAGGGAGATTATAGCAAAAAAAATCATAACAAAAAATTAAATAAAGAGGAGTGGGGCATCGCCCCACCAATACTACTCAATAACTGGCTGATGATTTTCTCTAGCCTCTTGAGGAATATCATCTCTACAGGTTGCACCCTCATAGCACTTATCCCATACAATACACCCTTCCGTTGGACAAGCCTCTGCACATGCAGGTGTATCATGATAGCCTACACACTCAACACACTTATCTGGATAGACATAGTAGATCTCTTCTCCAGTTGGATTATCCTCGTCATCTACAATTGCTTCAACAGGGCACTCATCAATACAAGCTCCACAATTGATACAAATATCAGTAATCATAACTGCCATGATTTCTCCTTTTGATAAAGTTAATGTCAATCAAACTATAACAAAATTTTTTTAAACTTTGCTTATTTTCAAAAATTCTGCTATCTCTTCAGCCTTATCGGTTTTCTCCCATGTAAACTCTGGTAACTCTCTGCCAAAATGCCCATATGCTGCAGTTTTTCTATAAATTGGGCGCAAAAGATCTAAACTCTCAATAATTCCTCTAGGAGTCAAATCAAAAATTGCTCTTATACACTCTTCAATCTTCTCATCTGCCACTTTGCCTGTGCCGTGGGTATCTACCATAATAGAGACGGGCTCTACCACCCCTATTGCATAGGCTATTTGGATAGTAGCTCTCTCACACGCTCCGCTTGCAACAAGATTTTTTGCCACATACCTAGCAGCATAGGCACCACTTCGATCCACCTTTGTAGGATCTTTGCCGCTAAATGCCCCTCCTCCGTGTGGACAGCTGCCTCCATAAGTATCTACAATGATTTTCCTGCCTGTAAGCCCCGCATCACCTTGAGGACCACCTATAACAAATCTGCCTGTTGGATTGATATGGTAGACTATATCATCTGCAATGAGCTCTTTTGGAATCACTTTATAGACAATCTCCTCAATAACCGCATCTTTGAGTCTATTGTAGCTTACATCTGGATCATGCTGGGTTGAGATGACAATTGTTTTGATCTCTTTTGGTCTGCCATCTTCATAGAGCACTGTTACTTGCGCTTTACCATCTGGGCGTAAAAATGGCAATACTCCATCTTTTCTAGCCTTGGCCAATTCATATGTGAGACGGTGCGCCATTGTTATTGGCAAAGGCATCAACACATCAGTCTCTTTGCAGGCATACCCAAACATCAGTCCCTGATCTCCTGCGCCAATCTCGCCACCCTCTTTATCAACTCCTTGATTAATATCGGGAGACTGCTCTCCTACTGCATTTAACACTCCTGCACTTCGATAATCAAATCCATAAAGCGCATCGGTATAGCCAATCTCTCTGATAACCTCTCGCACAATATCTTGCATAGGCGCATAGGTGTGTGTTTTTAGCTCTCCCGCAATAATTGCAAAACCGTTGCTTAAAAGGGTCTCACAAGCAACCCTAGCCTGAGGGTCTCGCTCAATAATGTAGTCTAAAATGGCATCGCTTATCTGATCTGCCATCTTGTCTGGATGCCCCTCTGTTACAGACTCTGAAGTAAACAGATACTCTCTTGCCATTGCTATCCTTTTTTTTCACAAATTATAGCGAAAACTTTTTCATAAAATATGCAGACAAAAATTATTTTTCAATAACGATTTAGCAAAGAAGTGGTATTATTACAATGTTTCTTAAAAGAAAAAAATTATCCCAAAGGAGGAGCAATGCTTGTAACAAAAAAAGCCCCAGATTTTACTGCCCCAGCAGTTATGCCAGACAACACCATCAATGAGAGCTTTAACTTGTACGAAAACATTGGTGAAAAGGGAGCAGTGCTCTTTTTCTATCCATTAGATTTCACATTTGTATGCCCAAGCGAGATTATCGCATTTGACCACAGACTTGAAGAGTTTCAAAAAAGAGGCATCAATGTAATTGGCTGCTCAGTTGATAGCCACTATACCCATCTTGCTTGGAAAAATACACCGGTAGAAAAGGGCGGTATAGGCAACATCCGCTATCCTTTAGTAGCAGATCTTACTAAGCAGATCGCAAGAGATTACGATGTATTGCTTGAAGATGCAGGCGTGGCTCTTAGAGGAAGCTTTTTAATTGATAAAGATGGAACAATTCGCCACTGCGTTATTAACGATCTTCCACTTGGCAGAAATATCGATGAGATGATTAGAATGGTGGACGCTATGGAGTTTGCAAACGAGCACGGTGAAGTGTGTCCGGCTGAGTGGGAGAAAGGCAAAGAGGCGATGAAGCCAACTCCTGAGGGTGTTGCTGAGTATCTAGCAAAACACGCAGACGAGCTTTAATAAAAGGGGCTT
>WGAX01000121.1 GCA_015494595.1 Nitratiruptor sp. | reverse complement strand
TTAAAGCAAAAGCTTTTGAAGTGAGGGCTTTGCAAGAGGTTTATAAGGCTACTAAAGCAAAAGATCTACCATCTGTAGAGGTGAGACTGAGTGCTATAAAGCTTAAAGAGACTCCCACAATGTATCTGCATATGCCCCAATCCCTTGCGCTTCCTATGGGCAAGCGTACGCGTATTGAGGCAGCTGTTGGGCTTAGCTATCCCATATTTAGCGGTTTTGCTATTAGCTCACTAATTACAAAGAGTAGGCTCAAAGCGTTGCGTGCCTCTTTAGCAAAAAGAGATCTTAAACGAAGAGTCTATTTACAGGTAGCAAATATTTATGCCTCTTTATATGCAGCCAGGCAAAATATCAAAGCTTTACAAAAAGGCTTAGAGGCTTTGCGTCTAGCTTACAAGAAAGCAAAGGGACTGTATGAGCAGGAGTTGTTGCCTCTTAGTGAAGTGTACAATATAGAAGCGAAGATGTATGAGATAAAAGCTCAAGTTGCCAACGCCAAAGCTAAAAAGAGGCAGCTTACCAATATTTTGCACTATCTAAGTGGTATAGATGCAAAGGCATTAACCCTTCCCTCTATCAAGAAGTTACAAACTCAAGAGATTGTACAAAGAGCAGATATTGTAGCTTTACAAAAAGAGCTTGCTATTGCAAAAAGTGATATAACATTGGCAAAATCTGCCTTTTATCCAAAAATCTCTTTACAAGCTAGCCTTAAGCGTTTTGGGGATAGTTTGGCACTCAATGGAGATGGCTATCGCAATGCAGATGAGAGCTATATGGGTTTAGGTTTGAAGTATAGTTTTGATATTGGCAATAGGGATAAGCTGGAAGCTGCAAAGTATGCCTATTTAGCAAAAAAGAGCTTTTTGAATGATTATGTGCAAAAGGCGAGGATGGAGCTACAAAATAGTCTCATACAACTGCAGGCTTTGCAAATGCGTCTCAAGTGGGCAACAAAACGGCTTCGAGCAGCTAACGCATATATGAAACTTATGCAAGGACGCTTTGCAAATCAGCTAGCAAGTGCTGATGAGCTAAGCCGTGCCATTGCCAAAAGGGCAGAGGCTAAAGCTACACAAGAGGCAATAAAAGCAGAGCTCTTTGCTATGAGATGCCAAGCAGCTTTGCAGATTGGCGTAAAAAGTTTTCTAAAGGCTTTGCGATGAAAATCTCTTTGGTGCTTGGCAGTGGAGGAGCAAGAGGGTATGCACATATTGGGGTGATTGAGGAGCTAGAGAGGGCAGGATTGGAAATTGTCTCTATTAGCGGCTCCTCTATGGGCTCACTGGTAGGAGGACTGTACGCAGCTGGCAAATTGCAGGAGTATAAAGAGTGGGTACTTGAGCTTGATGTATGGGATGTAGTGGCGCTTTTGGATCTTAGTTTTGATAAGAGAGGAATTATTAGAGGAGAGAAAGTTTTTAATAAGCTGCGCCAAATTGTTGGGGAGTCTTTTATTGAAGAGCTTCCTCTAAAATTTACGGCAGTAGCTACAGATATAAAAAGGCATAAAGAGGTCTGGTTTCAAGAAGGAGATCTACTCACTGCTATTCGTGCCTCTATATCTATTCCTACCTTTTTTACTCCTGTAGAGTTTAAAGAGATGCTTTTAGTGGATGGTGGGGTACTCAATCCTTTACCAGTAGCTCCAACGATGAGCGATCATAGCGATGTCATTATTGCAGTTAATCTTTATGCAGATAAAGAGAGGCCTGCTATTACTATTCCGGAGGAGATCAAAAGAAAGCAAAAAAGAATTGCTAAGAGTTTGGAGTTTTTGAAAAAGAGGGCTAAAAAAGTTATTCATGATGATGAAGAGTATAGTATGCTTGACATTATGGATAAAAGTTTTGATGCAATGCAAAAGGCGCTGACGAGGTATAGGCTTGCAGGTTATCCACCAGACTATCTCATTGAGATCTCCAAAGATGTGTGCGGCACATACGATTTTTATAAAGCTTATGAGGTGATAGAGGCGGGCAGGATTGCAGCAAAGGAGTTTCTACAAAGCTTTTTGTAGCATTTTAAAAATGCCAACACTCTCCTCTTTGCCATAGAGTGCATAATGGAGCTCATAGTAGTTATTAATAATGTATAAAAAGTCCTCTTTTGCCTCTTCATCGCAAGCTACCAGCAAAGATGCACCATACTCTACGCTTAAGGAGTCGCTGGGCATAAGGCTCGTGGTGCGTTTATACTCATCTTCATAGTGATACATCAAAAAGATGATTCTATTTTTTTTGCGATAATCCTTTCGTGAGCGTCTAAGGATATCGAGGGTAATAGGTGTCCCATTTTTTAACTCGTTACAGAGGGCATAAGCATTCTCCTCATTGAGCGTAATCTCAAAGACATCTGGATTTTTGCCAATTTGTGCACTCAATTTTCCCACCACATTCATTGCCCACCAGTTATCTTTTTGGTGAATGAGGCGAATAAATCTATTTGCCATCGGTTTAGCGATGAAGTTGTAGGTGTATTTGGCCAAGATCTGCTCTAAAATGTAGATTTTATCGATTCGAGCCGATTTAAAAACGCTAATATCTTCAAGGGAGTTTTCTCTGGCTATTGTGTAGATTGCTGGGTTGAGTTTTTTGGCAGTAGAGAGGATTGTTAGATTGATCATATCATCTTTGGTGGCTGCTATGATACAGCTAGCCTCTTTAATACCAGCCTTGAGTAAAATCTTAATATCCTCTGCATCTCCATATATAGCGCTTTGTTTTCTCTTTTTATAGTCGCTCGATTTTATATCGATAAAGACATACTCTATTTTTGCTCTCTCTAGGGCGTGGGCTAAGGCTTTGCCCATTCTGCCAGCTCCGCAGATAATATATTTGCCTTTTGGCAAAAATTCTCGCTTTCTAATGCGCAAAATATGTCCAAATATCCACATCTCCAAAAGCCAGATGTAAGGGGCGCTAATGGCAAAATAGAATCTATCAGAAATTATTTTAAAAGGGTCTTCTATATGGCGAATACCGATATTGCGAAGGTGCTCAGTATTCTCTTTGGTAGTAGATTTGACAATAATATCTATCTTTTTATTGAGCAGTTTACACATTAGAGCAATTTTTGCATTTTTAATATCATCTTCAAAGAGCACTACTACTGCTTTGCAGTTTTTTTGATGAATTCCCGCAAGTTTGAGAGTCTGAGGCCTTGTGGTATCGGCGCTGATTGCGGGTACTTCTGGAATAAAGTTTTCCAGCTCAATCTCTTCAATTTTCATCTCATCTTTATCTACCACAACCGTGCGAATACCTTCATCGCTTAGGCGCTTAATAATCTCTTTTGTAACATTGTTATAGCCAAGCACAATAATAAAAGGCTCTGTAAGTTTTCTTACTTTTGAGCGAAATCTGGCAATTGCTAGTTCTCTGGCAAGCTTTTTATCTTGAATAAGGGCTATGATATTTCCTATGCCGTAAAACCATCCAATGACAGTGAGATAGATACAAAAACTAACCCAAAGTCTTTGGGGATAGGTAAAGGTGTAGGGGGCTTCGCCAAAACCGATAGTAGTAGCCATATAGCTAACAAAATAGAAGGCATCAAAGAAGTTCATATAATAAATATGACCCTTATCATCTACGCCGGGAATAAGAGTCATACCTAAAATAGAGATAGAGAATGTAAAAATAATAACTAAAAAGGGGATTCTCATCCTATGGATGATAATCCAAGCACTATTTGATTCCATATTTACCTTTTAGATTTAAGAGTGTCACCAATAAAGAGTAAAACAGAGACGATATTGGCTAACAGAGCTCCTCCACTCATTGAGATAATTGCAACGGTAGCCTCTACATCAAGATTATTCAGTCCATATACTGCCAAAGCCCATACACTTGCTGCGCCTATGAGTTGAATATCTGCCACAAGGCTTGTTGCCAAAAGCACAGAGCCAAGCTGGGTTTTGTCGCCAAGTTTTAAGATAGTGGCTATAAGGTTGACCACTATTGCGGCAAATAGCTCATATTTGCTATGATATGCCAAATTGGCAGGATCACCATAGAAAAAGCCGAAGTTTGTAGTCATTGCCAAAATAAAGAAAAATCCGCTTATTACCTTTTGGATATTCATACTACTCCTTTGGGATTAGTGTAGATTTTTCTAACTTATAATCTAAGTGAACTACCCTAACTTTTTGCAACCGCAAATAAGTTAGGGCTTCCTGCTTCATCGGCTCTTTCGCAAGAAGTCTCCACAGGCTCTACGGGCAGTCCCTGCCCTGATAAGGCAATGCTTAGAATATTTTTGCTTGCGTTTATATCTCTATCGTGTCTTGTATTACAAGATGGACATATCCACTCTCTTTTAGATAATGGCAGACTATCAAGTTTGTATCCGCACACATTGCAAGTTTTAGAGCTTGGATAGAATTTGTCTATCTTGATAAGTTTTGCTCCATACCACTTACATTTGTATTCAAGAAACTCTACAAACCTTGACCAACTCGCATCGCTTATCGATTTTGCAAGATAATGGTTCTTTTGCATATTTTGCACCGAGAGGTTTTCTATTGCAACAAAGGAGTATTGCTTGGCTATCGCAACACTTGCTTTGTGCAAGAAATCCTCTCTTTGATTTTTGATTTTTTGATGGAGTTTGGCTATTTTGCATCTCAGTTTCCACCAATTTTTGGAGTAAAGTTTTTTTCTTGAGAGTCTTCTTTGCAAAACTTTAAGTCTTGCTTCGCTCTTCTTCAGCCATCTGGGATTAGAGATTTTTTTGCCATTTGAAAGTATTGCAAAGTGCTCCAACCCCATATCTATCCCTATCGGAGCAAATTTTTTTGTTGGAGTTTCGATTTGCTCTTCAACAAGGATAGATATGAAGTATTTGCCATTATTTC
>WGAX01000120.1 GCA_015494595.1 Nitratiruptor sp. | reverse complement strand
GGTCTTTTGTGCGAGATGATTTAGAGCGTGAGCAGGTCTATAAGCAGATGGCATTGGCTATAGCTGATGAGGTGAGAGATTTGCAAGAGGCAGGTATAAAGATTATTCAAGTAGATGAGGCTGCCTTTAAGGAGGGGTATCCTCTGCGTAAGGAGAATAGAGCAGAGTATGAAAGGATTGCAGTGGAGAGCTTCAAAATCGCTACTGCTCCAGCTAAACCACAGACTCAGATTCACACCCATATGTGCTATAGCGATTTTAATGATATTATGCCCACAATTGATGCTTTGGATGTAGAGGTTATCTCTATTGAGACTGCGCGTAATGGCAATAGGCTGTTAGAAGCTTTTAGAAATTACAACTACCAAAAAGAGATAGGAGCAGGGGTGTATGATATTCACTCTCCTAGAGTTCCTACCAAAGAGGAGTTGCTAAAAGAGATTGAGAAGCGTTTAGAGGTTTTACCAGCTAGGCAGCTTTGGATCAATCCAGATTGTGGGCTCAAAACTCGCAAATGGGAAGAGGTGATACCAGCTCTTAAAAATATGGTAGAGGCTACTAAAAATGTAAGGAGTCGCATCATTCAACTTTAAGTCGGCTTTTGCCGACTTAGCCAATGTTTTGGCGCAAAATTTTTTTACCCTCTTCTACGCCGGGTTGATTGTAGGTATTGATTTGCAGTAAACTACCCACACTAGAAGTTAATAGCTCAAAGTATATAATGAGCTCACCTATACTCTCTTCATTGATACATGGCAAAACAATCTCATCTATTGGCATATTGCGTTTTAAGAGGCTTTTCATCGTAGCTTTTGCCTGCTCATTGACCATTTGACCAAATGTAAAACCATTAATAAAATCTGTGCTTTCAAGATAGGGGAGCGTGATATTTGGAATAAGTATATCCTCTTCAAAGTTAGCAATTCTCAAAAATGTAACGCTTTTATCAATGGGACCTTGGGCTAGAAGCTGCAAAAAGGAGTGTTGATCTCTTGGACCGATGAGGCTAATTGGCGTAAGTCCCACAGACTCCCCTTTACTATTGATTTTACCAAGAGACTCTCCCCAAAGCTGCATATACCATTTGTTAAAGTTTTCTAACTCATTGGCATAAGAAAAGAGCACATTCATTCTAAACTTTTTCCAGTTTTTAGCTAAAAATGTAGCCTTTTTCATCAGGGCTATCTCTTTTTTTTCAAAAAAACGCTTAAGAAAAAATCTGGCTCCATAAAGGATCCTTTCTATATCATATCCTGCTAAAGCTAGGGGAATCATTCCAACACTGCTAAGTACTGAAAATCTGCCTCCCACATTTTTGGGAATATAGAAGCGCTCTATCTTATATTTTTGTGCTAGTTTATCAAGGGCAGAGTTTTGATCGCTAATAAAAATGAACTGCTCGTTGTTGTTTTGCAGATCAAGATTGAAATAGTGCAGTAGCGCTTTAAACTGAGTAATTGTCTCTAGTGTTGTGCCCGATTTTGAGATCAGAATAAAAAGAGAGGTTTTAGGATCGATTTGGTGAAGTTTATTTTTGAAAGTTACTGGATCTGGATTGTCTAGATAGTGGATCTTTTTAGCTTTTCGTTTGAGGTGCAAAAAGCTATCAATAGCTCTCGTGCCAAGAGATGAGCCCCCAATACCAATAAGTACAATCTCCTGAAATTTTTTCTTTGGCGGTAAAGAGATATTTTGAAATGGCAGCTCGTAGTAACCGGTAATATTTTGCTCTTTTTCAATTTTTAATTTTTCTACTACATCTTCATACTCACTTTCAAAAAGTAGTCTGTAACTATTCATCTTTACCCTTTTTCTTGCTATTATACAAAAAAAGTAGAAGGATTGATTGTGAGAGTAACGATTAGTGGTGGTGTGCATGGTAATGAGCTATTGGGGATATATTTGGTTAAGAAGCTGCAAAATGAAAGTTTCTCTATTAAAGGATTGGAATTAGATTTTTTGCTAGCCAATCCAAAAGCAATTAAGGAGTGTAGAAGATATATCGATTATGATCTGAATAGATCTTTCAACACAGACACACTTACACAAGATAGCCATCTTTATGAATTTGAGAGGGCAAAAGTTATAAAAGAGCATCTGAAAAATTGTGATTTTTTGATAGATTTGCATACTACTACAGCTAATATGGGCATAACGGTTGTATTGAGCTCTCGTGAGCAAAGAAGTGAAAATGTTGCAAAAATTTTAGCCGATGAGTTTGATGAGGTGAGGATTTTGCGCTGGTTTGGTAGTAGTGAGGGTGATTTTATCAATGTAGTTGCTCCAGCCTCTATTACTATAGAGGTTGGAGCAGTATGTCAAGGTGTTTTGGACAGTACACTATTTTTTAAAACTCTAAAAGTGGTAAAGAGAGTATTGCACATCTTACAAACAAAAGAGCAGATAGATGGATCGAAAGAGTGTTATGATATTTTTGAGACTATCAATTTTCCAAGAGATGCCGATAATGAGATTGTAGCGATGATTCATCCAGATTTGATGGGTAGAGATTATTCTGTTGTTCATAGAGGAGATCCTATTTTTATAGGCTTTGATGAGAGAGAGTATTTTTTTGAGAGGGATGAAGCCTATGCAGTTTTTATTAATGAGGCTGCATATTATGAGAAGGGAATAGCTTTTTGCTTAAGTAAAAAAAGTGCTGTGTAGATTGTAAAAAGTTTTAACTTTTTTCGCTAAAATCTGCAAAAATTTTAAAGGAGGAGAGATGGGGATAATTCTTTTTATTCTGATGAACCTGGCCGTAATGGCTTCTATCTATTTAACTATTTTTGTGTTAGAAGTCTTTTTCGGTGTCAGAATTGATCAATCAACTGTTGGTGGTTTACTGATTCTTTCGCTAATTGTTGGATTTAGTGGCTCCTTAATTAGCCTCTTTTTATCAAAATGGATGGCAAAAATGCAAATGGGTGTGCAGGTGATTGAAGAGCCCAGTAATGCTACAGAGGAGTGGTTGGTAAATACAGTGTATAAACTGGCTGATGAGGCTGGTATTGGAAGACCAGAAGTTGGGATTTTTGATGGACCACCAAATGCGTTTGCAACTGGATGGAATAGAAATGATGCCTTGGTAGCCGTCTCTACTAGTCTCTTGGAGCTTATGAATACAGAAGAGGTAGAAGGGGTATTGGCCCATGAGATTAGTCATATTAAGCATGGTGATATGATTACGATGACACTTTTACAAGGTGTCTTGAATACCTTTGTATTTTTCTTCTCCCGTCTTCTTGCAAATATTTTGGCGCCAAAGGATGAGGAGGGTAATCCATCTCCAATGGCTTATATGGCTATCAGTTTTGCACTGGAGATTGCTCTTACTCTTTTTGCAACAATACTTGCAATGTGGTTTAGCAGATATAGAGAATACAAAGCAGATGAGGGTGCGGTGCGTCTTGATGGGCCAAGGGGTATCTATTATGCTTTGGCAAAACTTGGCCAAATACCAAAAGAGCAAGTGGCTTTGCCAAGCGATATGAAGGCTTTTGGAATTGTTGGTTTTATGGATCTCTTTGCCTCTCACCCTCCAATTGAGAAGAGATTGGAGCATATTAAAGAGGTAGCACAAAAAATGGGATATGAAGTATAACCATGTTTGAGCAAGTGACACATTATATGCATTTTTCTCCTCATCAAAAGGCTCTGCTTCAAGCCTTTATTGTGCTTGTTGTATTTGTGGCTATATTTTTGTTGAGTATAGTGTATTATAGCTGGAAAAAGAGAAGATCTGAATTTAAACATTTTGCGTATCTTCTTAAAGATAGAGATCTAAGTACAAAAGAGATGAAAAAACTTTTCTCATACTTAAAACGCCACCATATTGAATTGCATCTTTTACTCGAGAGTGAGCATGTGATGACGCAAGCTGTTGAAGCTTGCGGTCTTGATAAAGAGAAGATGAAAGAGAAATTGGGCTTTAACACCTCTTCTCTTATCAAACACTATATGGAGCGTCAGCAAAGACTTCGTAAACAGTGGAATAGAAGTTAAATATTTGCCATAAATCCTTTCAGTAGCTTGTTTACAAGCTCAATTCTGGCAAAATAACTTTTTTTACTGGCTCGCTCATGAATAGTGTGATCCCCATCCCCAAAAGGGCCAAATCCATCTAGCGTGATTGCTCCAGCACTTGCTGCAATATTTGCATCGCTTCCGCCGCCTCGTTTTTCTGTGAGAAGTTTGCTACCTGTCCACTTCTCTATCTCTTTAATAAATTGCAGCTGCTTTTGACTCTCTTCCATCACATCTCTTTGTAAGCCTCCTCCAAGCATGGCACTGCTTCCTTCAACAAATGATGTGTTGGTAATTTCTGTGATCTCTTGCAAGACTCTATCCCTCTCTTTGATTGTGGTAAAGCGTGCTTCAAAGAGGAGTTTTGCCTCTGGACTTATGGTATTTGCACCAATGCCTCCCTCAATTTTGCCAACATTGACAGTTGTACCAGCTCTTAAGTCTGTTAGGTGTGAGAGAGCCAGAAGTTTATGTGCTGCCTCTTTGTTGGCATCTACTCCTTCAGTGTAGCAGTTACCTGCATGGGCAGCTTTGCCTTTGATCTCAATTGTAAATGTGCCAATCCCTTTTCTGGCTGTCACTATCTCATCATTTTTGCCAGCTGCCTCAAAGACTAAGCAATACTCATACTCTTTGGCTAAAGAGTAGGTGAGCTCTCTAGAGTCATCACTGCCAATCTCCTCATCGC
>WGAX01000119.1 GCA_015494595.1 Nitratiruptor sp. | reverse complement strand
TGATCAAGTCTGTTTCTAATGGTATCTACTGCCTGTTTAATGGCGTAATTTTTAATAGCCTCTTTCTCTTTATCTGTCAAAGTTACCCTAAAACTCAATCCATCTCTTTTGACAATAAGACCCTTCTGTTTCTTGAGATACTCCTCAATCTTTGGCACATCATCCTCATCTAATACCTTAAAACTAAAACCATCACCCTGCACGCGCAACTCATCAATCAAAATATCGTTATCTTCAGCGTAGTATTTAAGAGCTGAGGCTAAAGATTTAATTTTGGAAGCAATCGCCTTTTTGGTGTCCACGCCCAAAAGCATATGGAGCCCCCCTTGCAGATCAAGCCCCAATGTAATCTTTGGTGCATCTTTAATATTGAAAAAGGAGGGGATGCTCAGCGCAATACCGCCAATGAGAGCTATAAGGAAAATGATAAATCTATAGTTCATCCATCTCATTGCTGTTAGCTTTCAAGTTTTTTTGCGATATAGTTTTTATCTATCTTTACTTCAGTATTGTCACTAATCTTTGCTTTAATAAAATCCTCCTCATTACGCACCACTTCAGCTATAATACCACCGGTTGTTACAATTTTATCACCCTTTTTGAGGTTATTAACCATCTCTTTATGCTTTTTAGCCTGTTGCTGCTGCGGTCTAATAATCAAAAAGTAAAATACCGCAAAAATAATAATAAGCGGAAGGAGTGAACCCAAAATGCCTGCACCTTGTCCCTGCATCAACTATCCTTTTGTAAAAAATTTTAGAAGCTATTTTACCATCAATTTACTAATAAACTCCTTTTTTGGTGCGCTGCTCTTTAGCACCCCCATATTTTTTGACTATTTTAATTTTTACAACGCTTTTATTACCTCCCTCTTTGTGGTTTTGGGACTTTATATACTGCTGCATTCTAAGTCTTTTTTTTTCAACGGCTTTTTTATAGCTCTGCTTTGGTTTTGGTGGATAGGGCTTAGCTTTCGCTACTACAATCTACATCCTCTTGTGCCTCTTGTACCTATTGTCATAGCTGCTATTTATGGAGCAATTTTTGCCCTTTTTGGCTGGATTTTGCACTTTTTGCCAAAGCCTTTTGTGCAGGGCATAATCCTTTTTGGCATTAGCTATATCCACCCTTTTGGCTTTAACTGGCTTATTCCAGAAGCAGTGCTTACCTCCACACTCTTTGGGGTTGATAAGCTTCACTTTGCAGCCCTGCTGCTAGCTTTGCTACTCCCTCATAAAGCATTAAGAGCACTTTTGCTTATAGCCTCTTTACTCTTTACAACATCTGCTAAAACCCTTGCACCATTGGATATAAAGCTAGTAACTACGCATATACCTCAAGATAAGAAGTGGCAGCCAAGCTACCTTCCAACTATTATCAAGCAAAATTTTCAAGCCATACAAAAAGCAATTGCAGACAAAAAAGATATGGTAGTATTGCCAGAGAGTGCTTTTCCTCTCTTTTTGAACCGTGATCCACAAAATCTACTAAATCTTCTAAATCTCAGCCATAAAATCACCATTATTACAGGAGCCTTGAGCCTAGAGCAAGATCGTATCTATAATGCTACATTCATTTTTCACAAAGGAGCCTATATTATTTTAAAAAAGGTGGTTTTAGTGCCTTTTGGGGAGGAGGTTCCACTGCCCCAACCGCTAGCCAACTGGATTAACAACCTCTTTTTTCATGGAGCAAGCGACTATGCTAGAGCCAAAATGCCCCAAACCTATACCATCGATGGTATAAGTTTTACTAATGCTATCTGCTATGAAGCTACACATCCCATCATCTATCAAACCAATACCCCCTACATCATTGCCATAAGTAACAACGCCTGGTTTTTGCCCTCCTATGAGCCCAATTTGCAAAATCTTATAATAAAATATTATGCTACAATCTATAACAAAGTGGTCTATCACGCCACAAATATGGCTAAAACGGAGATTATTCGATGATTGCACAAAATATAACCCAGCTTATTGGAAAAACCCCTCTTTTGCAGCTTGCACCCAACATCTATGCAAAGTGTGAATTTAAAAATCCAGGAGGCAGTGTCAAAGATCGGATTGCCCTTAATATGATCCAAGAGGCTTTGCAAAATGGTACCATCACAAAAGATACTCCCATCGTTGAGCCAACCAGTGGCAATACCGGTATAGCCTTAGCAATGATAGGAGCAGCTTTGGGACTTAAGGTAGTGCTTGTTATGCCTGAGTCTATGAGTATTGAGCGAAGAAAACTGATGCAATTTCTTGGAGCAAAAATAGTGCTAACTCCTGCAAAAGAGGGGATGCAAGGAGCTATTAACAAAGCCAAAGAGCTAGTAAAAGAGGGAGCTTTTATGCTCAATCAGTTTGCAAATCCAGCAAATCCAGCAATGCACACAAAAACCACAGCCCAAGAGATCTTAGAGGATTTAAAACAGGTGGATATTTTTGTAGCAGGGGTTGGTACAGGAGGCACCATTACTGGCATTGGTAGAGTCTTAAAACCAAAAGGGGCAAAAATTGTAGCAGTTGAGCCCAAAAAAAGTGCTGTGCTTAGCGGAGGCTCTCCAGCGCCACATAAAATACAGGGCATTGGTGCTGGCTTCATACCAAAGATTGTAGAAGTAGCTCTTTTTGATGAGATTATCACTATTGAAGATGAGGAGGCTATGCAAACAAGTAGAAAACTAGCCAAAACAAAAGGGGTAATGGTTGGCATTAGCAGCGGGGCAAATGTGGCAGCAGCTAAAAAACTTGCCAAGCGCTACCCAGATGCTACGATTGTCACAATCCTTTGCGATACAGCAGAGCGCTACCTCTCAACTGAGCTCTTTGATGAAGCGCTTCTTTGAGACTATTCGGGTGCAAGATGGCAAAGCCTACCATCTCTTTTATCACAATCAAAGGCTCAATACTACAATCAAAGCCCATTTTGGCTTTGACGCTACGATCGATTTAGCAAATTATATCACCCCTCCAAAGAGAGGGCTTTTTCGCTGCAAAGTGATCTATAGCAATACAATTGAATCAATCCAATTTTTCCCCTACACGCCAAGAAGGATCAACAGCTTTACACTTGTTACCTCCTCTATTGAGTATAGTTATAAATATCTGGACAGAAGCCCAATTGATGCGCTTTTTGCTAAAAGAGAGGGCTCTGATGAAATTATCATTGTAAAAAATGGGCTTCTTACAGACACATCTATTGCAAATATCGCCTTTTACTACAAAAAGAGCTGGCTCACTCCAAAAAATCCTCTGTTACCAGGTACCACGAGAGCAAGACTTCTGGAAGCAAAAAGGCTCATCCCAACCGAAATATCCCATCAGGATCTAAAAAAATTTGATACAATGGCTCTAATGAATGCGATGATCGATTTTGTAATCCTTACAGATTTTACCATAAGGAAAAGTGATGCTCTATGAGATTTTACAAGATGAAGAGTTTAGCACCATTTTAAAAAATCATGCTATCGATGTTATCTCCTACCTTTTTGAAAAAAATGAGGAGTTTGGTATACTCGTAGATATCTCTTCAGTCAGTTTCGATCCCCCTTTGCCCCAAGAGATTATGCAGCAACTCCCAGAATTTACCCTTTTTGTATTGGCCAACTATACCTATGAGAGTGCTTCATTGCAAAACTCTTTACTTACTTTTGAAGCGGGATTTGGTCCAGAGAATTTTGGATCATTTGTAAGTGTACCCGTCGAATCGATTTTGCAAATTATTGTGGATGAGACGCCCATATTTGTTAATCTTACTGCTTCTATTAGCAAAAAGCCAAAACCAAAAAACTCTATGGAGGCTCTACTCTCAAATCCTGAGAATAGAAGATTCCTCAAAAAAGAGGAGTAACTACTTTTTAAGACGAAGCAACATATCTACAATTTTGCTCAAAAATGGATCATTTTTACGCTCTTTGAGATAGCAGATATAAAATTTTCTTTTAATCTTTTCACCTTTAATTTTTGCCTCAAAAAGCCTGCCACTTTGCAGCTCATCCTCTATGGCGTAGCGTGAAATTATAGAGACTGTAGGATGCTCTTTGTTTACCGGACTTCGTAAAATTGAGTTGACTACTGCCGTAGAGGAGCTTACCTCACTAATGACATTAAACTTTTTACAGCTTACTCCAAGCTTTTCAAATGTCTCTGCTACAAGTTTTCTGGTATGACTCCCCTCTTCACGGCATATCCAGTTAAATCTATACAGATCATTAGTCTTTACATAGCGAGGAAGTTTTGTATTGCTAAAAAGTACTAGCTCATCTTCCATCCACTCCCTATAGATCAGTCCCTCTTTAAATATAGGAGACTCAATAAGCCCTAGATCATACTTCTTATCCAAAAGCGCATTAACAATATTCTCACTCACATCAACTTTGATTAAAATATCATTTTCGATAACCTTTTTAATATCTCTTATAATTTGAGGCAAAATGTAGTTACCAATGGTAAAAGAGGAGCCAATAATAAATGTAATCTCTTTATTTACTACCTTTAAAAGCTCCTGCTCAGCGCTCTCAATACATTTAGCAATTCTTTGGGCAATTTTATAAACCTCTTCACCCTCTTTTGTCAGGCGCACACCGTTTTTTTTGCGCTCAATCAGTTTGGCATCCAATTGATCTTCTAGAAATTTTATCTGCTGGGTCACCGCTGGCTGGGAGATACCAAGTTTTGCGCTAGCCTTTGAGAAACTCTTCTCTTTAATCACCACTAAAAAGGTCTCTAATTTAGTAAAATCCTTAATCATTGACGAGCCTTTATTATAAAAAATTATCTTTTTCAAAGATTATAACCTATTTTTATAGATTTTACAAAATATAATTTTTGACAATGTTTCTGCAATTTTCACACACATCTTTTTGCTATAATATTAATTAAAAAAGATGATAGATGCGCAATTTTTTGGATGAACTCAATGAAGCTCAAAGGGAAGCAGTAACTACGATTGATGGACCTTTGCTCATTTTGGCAGGAGCTGGCAGTGGTAAAAC
>WGAX01000118.1 GCA_015494595.1 Nitratiruptor sp. | reverse complement strand
ATATTATTTTGATATGATTTTTGTGTTTTTTTATAGGGTTGATGAGAGAAAAAAAGAGAAACTTGTCATATTGTGAGGTATTAGGCCTCTTTGAGGCCTATGCGGATCGCTTCATCCATAGAGGTTTCGCCTGCAAGAAGCATTTCTTTGAGCTGCATTGCGAGGGTTTTCATACCTTTTTGGATAGCTTTTTCTCTAATGATGTGATCACTGACATCTCCTTTGAGCATAGTGCGAAACTCATCATCCATGATAAAGAGCTCTCCAATGGCTTGGCGCCCTTGATAGCCTGTGTAATTGCACTCTTTGCAGCCAACCGCTTTGTAGATTTTAGCTCCTTGTGGCAGATCGAACTCCTCGGCATACTCCTCTGCAATTGTATCTTCTGCTTTGCAGTGTGGGCAAAGTTTTCTTACAAGCCTTTGTGCAAGCACTCCCAATAAAGATGAGGCTATGAGATAGTGCTCAATCCCCATATCCATAAGTCTTGTAATAGAGGCTGTAGCGGTGTTGGTGTGGAGTGTCGAGAATACCAAGTGCCCGGTGAGTGCTGCTTGAGTGGAGATTTGGGCAGTCTCTTTATCGCGAATCTCTCCCACCATAATAACATCAGGGTCTTGGCGCAAAATTGATCTAAGCCCTGCTGCAAAGGTAAGACCAGCTTTGACATTGACTTGGATCTGGTTGATGTTGTCCGCTTTGTACTCCACGGGATCTTCGATGGTGATGATGTTTTTGTCAGGTGTAGCGATGCGCTGCAAAAATGAGTGCAACGTAGTCGATTTACCGCTTCCGGTAGGACCTGTGACCAGAATGATACCATGAGAGTTTTTGAGTAGAGAATCTAGCTCTTTTGTGAGTTCTGACTTGAAGCCAAGTTCTGTAAGATGGGGAATATCTTCACTCTCCATCAAAATACGCATTACCACCCGCTCACCATAGTAAGTAGGAAGTACAGAAACTCGAATATCGAGGGTTTTACCAGCAATTTTTACCTGGGTTCTACCATCTTGCGGGACCCTCTTTTCGGAGATATCAAGGTTGGAAATAACTTTGATACGACTGATAATAAGATTAATGATTTTATTGTCTACTTCGGCGTGTTTAATGAGTACCCCATCAATCCGAAAGCGCACAACGCCCTTTTTTTCATGCACCTCTATGTGAATATCGGAAGCGCGCTTTTTAATAGCTTGGTAGAAAAGAGCGTTGACGAATTTGATAATAGGAGCAGACTCTTCACTTGTGAGTAGATCAGAAGAGGTGCGAAGAAACTCAGCCAAAGAGAGATCCTCTTCTAACTCCTCCTCACTAGCTGTCTCTTCACTGATGGTACTAAGCTCTTTATCTGTGCGAAGCTCTAAAGCTTTGTTATAGAGTCTATCAAAAGAGTCTTCATCTAAAAAAACAATAGGGTATGAAAAATCAAATTTTGCTAGATAGTCAAAAGCTCTGGCTAAATGTTGGCGTGATAGAGCAATATGGCGCTTGCCATCAATTTCGGTAAAAAGAACATAATTTTTAATAGCAAGCTTAAGATCTATATCCTCTGGAAAGGAAGGCTCAAGGTTGATATTATGGATTGGTTGAAGTTGTAACACCTTTTTGTACTCCCTTGACTTTTAATCTATGAATTAAAATGTTGTAGTACTCCTCTTCCAATCTATTGAGTCTATAGAGTTTTTGCTTGAGTTTTTTCATATCTTCACTATTTTGTATAATAAATGGAGTAAGGATAACTACTAGATTAACTTTATCCCTAATCTTTTCTCTATTTTTGAAGAGATTACCAGCAACAGGTATGTCTCCAAGTAGGGGAACTTTTGTCTCTTTATCATCATACTTTGATTTAATGAGTCCTCCTAATATGACACTCTCTCCATTATTAACAATTGCAGTGGTTTCAATTTGGCGTTTGGTGGTAATAGGAAGGCCTGGTTGTCCTCCTGCTGTATCCTCTTGGACAAGAGAGGTCTTGATAGTTACTTTGTCACCAGAAGATATACGAGGTTTTATTTTGAGTGTAAGACCTATATCTTGTCTTTTATAAGTATTTCTGGCAAGATCGGTAGTAGAATTTCCTTGTACAGAGCTGGTAAGTACCGATTCAGTTTTTCCCACATAGATTGAAGAGTCCTTATTATTGATACAAAGAATAGATGGCTCACTAAGAACCTCTGCTGCTCCTTGGGCACTTAAAAAATTGATAAATGCTCCAATTGCCACACCTTCAGTAATATCTGATGGCATTTTAAGCAAAGAGTTAATAGCTCCTGAGACTATAGAGCTGCCTCCTAGATTTAGTGCTGCAGTATAAAGCGCATTGGAGGTAACTTTGCCTCCTTCCACTCCATATTTGATACCTAGTTGTTTGGCTTTGTTTTCACTAATTTCTACAATTTTTGCCATAATATAGACTTGTGGTCGCTCGCGATCAAGCATTTTGACCATCTTTTTAATCATCTCAATATCTTCCCCTCTGGCTGAGACGATTAAAGAGTTCATCTCCTCATCCACACTTATGGTTGGTTTGTCTATATCTTTTGGATACTTTTTTTTAGCCAAGAGCTCATTAATGGTTTTGACCATATCTTTGGCTTCTGCATTTTCTAAAGGTATAACAGCAATTTGCTGTTCAGCGGCCAAATCTTTAGCATCTAGCTTTTTGATATAGGGTAAAAGCTTATTGATATTTTTTTGAGAAGCAATAAGGATGATAGAGTTTGTAGCATTATCACTGAGAATCTCAATCTTATTGGTAGGTATTTTTTGATTGATAGTGGCTTTTGCCATTTTTGAAACTTGTGAGATAATACGGCTAGCTTTTGCATATTGCAGCTCTATAAATTTAATTTTCATTTTACTAGATGGGTCTTGATCAATATATGCAGCAATTCTTCTAATAATGGAGATATTCTTTGGGTAATCTGATACTACCATACTGTTAGTATCGCGAAGTGTAATTATTTTACCCCCAATTGATAAAAATTGACGAATTTTTGCTGCTACAATATCTACATTAGCATTTTGTATCTTAATGATTGTTGTTTTCATAACGCCAGGTGTTTTGGCTACAAAATCAAGTCCCTCTTTGATAGCGCGAGATGAGCGTACTACTTTGAGGTAGTTTCCATCTTCTACGAGGGTGAAACCTCTTGCATCAAGAATATCGATGAGAATATTAAAAAGCTCATCTTTATAGACTGGAGCAGAGGAGATAAAGTTAACTTTACCAGGAATAGGGGTAGTGAGAAGAATATTTTTGTGAATAATTTTTGCCACCATTTTAATAAAATCTTCAATTTTGAGATTGTTAAATTTAATATTAATAATCTCTTTTGTTGTGGCATAGACTACTTTTTTTTCTCTTGCACTCACTGTAGAAAGAAGCAAAATAGCAAGGAAGATTATTCTAATATATCTCATACTCTAAATCCTTTTTTTGGTTATTGCGTAGTATGGTAAGTTTAATAGAGGTGTATTTATCAATGTTATTATAGATTTTTAGTACATCTGAGTAAGTACGAAATGTTTTGTTATTGGCGCCAATAATAATATCTCCTTTTTGTAAACCTATCTTACCAAATATAGAGTTTTTATTAACTCTTGTGACTTTAAAGCCAGTGAGTCGTTTTGTTTGTGGATCGAGTTGCTCTTGTATAGAGATATTTTGCCAAATTTTTTGAAAGTTGCGGCGATAACGATCAATATCACGTTTAAGTACAGCTATTTTTACTTCATCGGGATTTATCCTCATCTGCTCTTCCAAAGAGATGGAGAATTTCCCTTTGAGGTTCTTTTCATCTAGGTAGAGCTCATAATGTTTGCCATTTTTTTCAAACACCGCCTTTGTTGGCTCTACTTTTATAAGTTTGTAACCTTTGAAACTATCGCCTGTTGATAAGAAAATAAGTTTACCTTTCTCTTCGATTGCGATTACTCCTTGGTTTTTATGGCTGTAAATTGCTTTGAGTTTGAGATTTGTAAGTTTATAAACAGGTTTTTTGATTTTTTTAGGAGGAGCTGGAGCTTTAAGGGCAAAAGCTTTTGATACTTTAAAATTATGGTAAAGATTGATGGTGTAATCTTTTGTATGCTCTACACCAAAATGAGGAAGAAGAAAAAAAAGAGGTATAGTGGCAATTTTTGCAATTAAAGCTATGATAAGGGTACGGAAAAAAATTTTCAGCAAAGTTGGATTAATAGCTAAACTCATACCGATAGTATCCCTCTTTAGTTTTTTTCAGTGGCAGCGCTTTTTTACTTGCTATATCTATAAATCCCTTATGTTTAATAATATTGATAGATCCTTGAATAGCTCCATTACTACTTGAGCCTTTAATAAATATTTTCATAGGATAAAAGGGTGTATAGAAAAAAGAGAGTGAATGAATAGTCAATATCGGTAAAAAGGAGATATTTTTATTTGCTCTAAACTCTTTAATAACTAAAGCATTAATAAGAAACTCTGGATAGAGTGTTGCTTGAGCAATTTTACCAACTTCAATATCTTTAACAAAAAGTTTTGCATTTTGTATATGAAAGGTAAAGAAATTATCGTTTACTGATTCATCTGAGAGAATAATTTGATTATGGTGTAAAATTTGCTCAAGTTTATAGTAAAGAAGCTTTTTAGGTGTAAACCATAAAAAAAATAGTACAAAAATAACTATATAAACAAGCCAAATCCCTACTCTTTTCAATATCGTAGCTCCACTTCCATTGA
>WGAX01000117.1 GCA_015494595.1 Nitratiruptor sp. | reverse complement strand
TATTATTCCTTGTGAGTCATTAGAGGATGAGGAACTTAGTTTAGATCAATTTAGCTCCTTTGATTTGTTGGTATTTAGGAATATAGATCGATTGCCATCAAAACTTTTTAATGATTTTAAAAAGATTTGGAGCGATTTTGAGGGCAAAATTATTGTAACCTATGATAAAAAAGAGATGATTGATTATAGTATGCCATCTCTTTTTGAATTGCTTAAAGAGGTTGTTATAGATATTCCCAGCTATTTTCAATCCCCTGCAATCTACTTAAAAATGGTACAGCATACATTAACTAATGTAAAACGTTTTGATAGTGAGAGCTCTTGCGATTTAACAAAATTTAAAGATAATGTATTGATGCAAAAGGGGGTATATCTGCAGTGTTTGGCATAAGGGCATACGCCCTTATCTTATTTATAGATAGGAATAAGCTCATCCCAAGGGTTTGGTACAACTCTTTTTCGATCGACGATGTAAGGGACGAGTGCTGCGTGTCTAGCTCTTTTAATTGCCTCTTCTACCATCTCCTGATGCTTTTTACAGTTTCCTGTAAGGCGTCTTGGCATAATTTTATAGCGCTCACTCAATGTATGCTTGATAAGCTCAATATCTTTGTAGTCGATAAATTCAACCTTTTGCTCGCAATATTTACAAGTTCTTTTTTTGAATCTTCTCTTTTCTGCCACTTTTAGTCCTTTCTAAAATGGAATTTCGTCATCATTGATATCTATCTCTGGAATCTCAGGCACTTTTGGCTGTTGAGGTTGCTGGCTTGGTTGTGTCGGGCTACTTGGTGGGGTATACAAGGGCTGCGGCTGGCTTTGGCTTTCGCTGCGGCCTAGCATTTGCAGGTTATCCACCGCAACAGAGTGTTTGGATCGCTTATTGCCGCTAGCATCTACCCACTGCTCGTAAACAAGTCTTCCCTCTACGAGTACTCTACTCCCTTTATTGAGGTATTGGTTTGCAATTTCTGCAGCTCTTCCAAAAAGAGTAATGTCTATGAAGCAGACCTCCTCTTTTTGCTCACCGCTTTGCGTCTTAAAACGCCTATTTGTAGCTATAGCAGTTTTTGCGATTGCCATACCTGAATTGGTATATTTAAGCTCTATATCGCGGGTGAGGTTACCCAACAAAATAACTTTATTGTACATTCGCTTCAGTCTTTTCTGTTTGATTGCTTAGTTTTTTGGCTCTTTCTACCATCTTCTCCCAAGCGCGAATATCTTTATGTGTTTCATATTTGATAGTAAGAAATCTGATTACATCTTCAGTAATGCGATAGATTCTCTCAAGCTCTCTTACTGTTTGGGATGGGGCTTTGAAGTAGATAATGTAGTAGTGACCTCTCTCAAACTTTTGGATAGGGTATGCAAGTTTTCTTACGCCTACATCTTCTGTGGCTACAATCTCTCCGCCGTTGTTGGTGATTACATCTTTGATGAATTCAAACTTCGCCTTTTTCTCCTCATCTGTAAGGGTTGGTTTGAGTACAAAGAGCGTCTCATAATGTCTCATTCTCTCTCCTTTTGGCTATATATCCGAGCTCTGCTCGGCAAGGCTTTTTTGTGTGTATAAAAAGCGAGTCAATACTATCAAAATAATTCTTGAACTTTTATTAAATATGAAAGTAGTGTTGCACTTTTGTCAAGATTACTTTTGGTTTTTAGCAGATATTCACACTCTTGCAGGTGCAAAAAAATTTGGGGGTAGTTTTTAATTCTAATGGCTAATGCCATACGCTCCTCTTCGATATGTCTAGGAAGTTTGTAGCCCAAAATCTTTGATGAATCAAGATTGCCGTGCAGCCGAATATAGCTGTAAAAGAGAAATAGCTGCTGCAAAAAGTTCTCAAACCCAAGTAAGATCTTCATCTCATTGGGCTCCTCTTCCAAAATTTTTGCTAAAAGTTGCTCAATTGGCTGTTTGCGAATAATAGCGATGTAGAGAGATTCAAGATTGAGGGGAGTAAGAGGAAAGACGAGATGATCAATATCTTTACTCTGGATGGGATTGGCTATCAGAGAGAGTTTTTTGAGCTCATTCTTGGCCAGCTGCACGCTGTTTTGCAGCATTGCCAGAAGGTGCTCTAAAGCGTAAGAGTCTATCTCAATATTCTCCTCTTTGCAAAACTCAATGAGCTCCTTTTTGGCCTCTTGAAGTGATAAAGGGAAAAAACGCACCGCTACGCTTTGGTGCTTTTTGTCAAAGAGTGGGGCTATCTTTTTGCCCTCATTGGATAGGAGGGCGTAGAGCAAAAAGCTGTTGCTATTTTTTTTACATATTTCAATGAGCTGCTTAAGCTCACTTTTATTGATAGCTTTGTCGTGTTTGATTATGAGTAGATTGCTATCTGCAAAGAGTGAGCTTTGGGAGAGGTAATTTTTGGCTATATCAAAATCATACTCATCAAAATAGAGCCGCAAGGCATTGGCAGGATCGCCAAGCTTTTGTGTCATCATCTGAGTATACTTTTCGATTAAATAGGACTCCTCTCCCCAAAAGAGATAGCTTTTGAAATTCTTTTGAGCTTTATCAAACTCATTCCTGTACATCGAGTCTCTCTACTACTTTTGCATAGATTTTTGTGGTTGCGATATTGACATCAATAATCTCTACTAGAACCTTTTCAAACAGCTCCACTTCAGCTCTTGGTAAAAATACTCTAGCCCCCACAATCTCATCTTCGATATTGGCAATAGGGGTAGATTCTGGATCGGTTACGATAGCTTTAAAGCGCTGCCCAACTCTTTTAGCTGCCCATCTCGCAAACTTTCGATCCATAAAATCCCACTCCACCTTTGCCGCTTCTCTCTCTAGCTCGCTAATTTTTACCGCTAAGGCTTCAATATTGCGCAAAATAAAGTCAAGCTGCTTTTTGTTATTTGTAATGATGGCTTTAAGTAGCCTATGCAGCGTCAAGTCGCTGTAGCGCCTAATGGGGCTGGTAAAGTGGGTATACTTCTCAAAGCCAAGCCCAAAGTGTCCGATGTTTTCAGCTGTGTAACCCGCTTGCTTTTGGGTGCGAATAAGAAGCCTGTCCACATGCTCCTTGATACCCAGTCTCTCAGCCTCTTTTTGGATATACAAAAAAAGCTCGTGAATGGTATTGAACTCTTTTGTAAAAATTCCAATATCTGCAAGCTCATTTAAAAGCTCCTCAATTTTGGTAGCATCTGGCTCTTCGTGGGTGCGAAAGATGCCATAATCAAACATCTTTGCAGTGGCCTTGTTGGCTAAGAGCATACAATCTTCAATGAGAGCGTGGCTTGGCGTCTCTTTCTCAATTTGAGTAGCTACGAGCTCTCCTTTTTCATCCAGAATAAGCCGAATCTCTGGATTAGTAAACTCAAAGCCTTTAAGAAGCCTCTTTTGGCGCAGTTTCTTTGTTACCTCATATAGAGGCAGCATCCACTCCAACAGCTCCTTATCCACTTCATCTACATTTTCTAAATTACCTGCTAAAAACTTATCGACTCTATCGTAGCTATATTTCTTGCGGCTTTTAATGATTGCTTCAAAAAGCTCCTCTTTAATAGGCTCAAGATTTTCATCCAGTGTAATTTTGCTCACAAACGCAAGCCTTATAACCTCAGGCTTTAAAGAGCATACTCCCTCACTCAGATTTCTTGGCAGCATCGGAATCGATTTATGGGGCAAGTAGATACTAAAGCCTCGCTCCTTTGCCTCTTTGTCAATTGCTCCCATTGGCGCTACATATTCGCTCACATCTGCGATAGCTACATAGAGGGTATTGGTTTTGGGATCAAAGTATATAGCATCGTCGTGATCTTTTGCAGTGACTGGATCTATGGTACAAAAGGGCAGATGTGTCAGATCTACTCTATTGGGGTAGAGCTCTGGTAAAATCGGATCGCTATAAGCACTTGCCTCAAGCTCAGCCTCTTTACTAAACTCCTCCTTTTTGTTATAAAGGGCTAGTGAGATCTTCTCATCCACTGCTGGATCATCCAAAACACCCAACACTTCTGTGATAATAGCGCTCTCATTATCTATTTTAACAACGGTATTAGCAGGGAGTTTATTGATCGATTTTTTGCTAGCTTTCACATTTATTGGCATCTCATTTTTGATATTAAAGAAGATACCATCTTGTAAGTAGGCTACACTGTAGCGGAAAGCTTTCTCTAAGATATAGACTACTTTTGCCTTTGGACGCCCACCTCCACCAAATTTTCTTTTGGCAATAACCAGATCACCTCTGGTAGCATCTGCAAGATCTTCAGGCTCTATGAGCAGATCCTTGGCTTTGACACCTAATACTTCCAAAAATCCTGTACCATTTCTGGCAATATCTATTTTTCCTATGCGATATTTGTTGCTCAGTTTGACTATTTTGCCGTCTACTTTGAGGATTTTCTTGCGAATAAGATCATCTACCAGAGGAATATGCTCTCTTGGTACATCTTTAAGCACAATACCTCGTATGAGTTTGAGTGCAAACTCTTTCAAATCTTTTCCTTAAAAGTTTTTAATCATTATATCATAAAGAATTTGGTGCACTTTATCCAAAACTAAACAAATTTTAAGTAAAATTAGCCAAAATTTTCAAAAGGATCGCTATGGCATTACCAATCTACTATGATAAAGATTGTGACATTAATCTTATAAGAAGTAAAAAAGTTGCCATTATTGGCTTTGGCAGTCAAGGACATGCGCATGCAGAAAACCTCAGAGATAGTGGTGTAGAAGTTAAGGTTGGATTGTATCCGGGGGGGAGAAGCTGGAAAAAGGCTGAAGCAAAAGGCTTTGATGTAGTAGAGGTGAATGAGGCTGCTAAATGGGCGGATGTTGTGATGATTTTAATTCCTGATGAGATCCAAAGAGAGGTCTACTATAGAGATATTGAGTCAAATCTCAAAGAGGGCGATACAATCGCTTTTGGGCATGGGTTTAATATTCACTATGGGCGTATCAAGCCAAGAGCAGATATTAATGTTATGATGGTAGCTCCTAAAGCACCTGGACATACTGTTAGAAGTGAGTTTGTTAAAGGCGGAGGTATTCCAGACTTAATCGCAGTAGCACAAGATCCAAGCGGTAATACCTTAGAGCTAGCCAAAAGTTATGCTAGTGCAATTGGGGGAGGGCGCACAGGAATCATCCATACCACTTTTAAAGATGAGACTGAGACAGATCTCTTTGGTGAGCAGGCTGTGCTTTGTGGTGGAGTAAGCGCTCTTATTCAAGCAGGCTTTGAAACTCTTACTGAAGCGGGTTATCCAGAAGAGATGGCATATTTTGAGTGTTTACACGAGCTTAAACTCATTGTGGATCTCATCTATGAGGGCGGGCTTGCCAATATGCGTTATTCCATCAGTAATACTGCGGAGTATGGAGACTATGTAAGTGGGCCAAGAGTTATCAATGAATCTTCTCGCCAAGCTATGAAAGAGATTCTTAAAGAGATCCAAAACGGAAAATTTGCCAAAGATTTCATTTTGGAGGGTATGACAGGCTATCCTAGAATGACAGCTGAGCGAAGAAATTGTGAAAATCATCCGATTGAAAAGGTAGGTAAGCGTCTTAGAGCTATGATGCCTTGGATCACTGCTAATAAGATTGTAGACCAAGAGAAAAATTGACATAGGCTACAAGCCTATGTCTTCATGGCACAATGATAAAGCGTAAAAAAAAATCTTCTAAAAAAAAAGTTTTTACCTCAAAAAAGTATCTGTTTCTCTCCATTGCTATCATTGTTTTACTTGTTTCGATTATAGTCGTGGGAATGATTCTTTATGAATTGGGGTATGAAGAGGGATTAGAGGAGAAGAAAAAGATATACCACTCTAATATAGAGGCTCTCAAGCAAAGAGAGCATGAAGTTTTGCAAAAGTATCTTGAAACAAAACCCTCTGAGATTGCAGATTATGAAAAAAATGCTCCTTCTTCTGCCTCCTTCTCTTCAATGGTTTCTTCCTTCTCTTCTTTTGCTTCAAGCAGCAGTACAGCTACAATAGCTAAAAAGCCACAATTAATTATTATTATTGATGATGTAGCCTATGCATATCAGGTGAAAGCTTTACAAAAATTGGATCTCAAACTCAATCTCTCCTTTTTCCCATCCTCTTCTGATCATCCCTTTACTCCAAAATATGCCAAAAAATGTAGTCACTATATGATCCATCTTCCTTTACAGGCAAATCACTATCGTAACGAAGAGGAGCATACGCTTAAAATAACCTCTTCCAAAAAGGAGATAGAAGATGTAATAGCAAAAATACGAGACGAATTTCCTACTGCTAGATTTATTAATAACCATACCGGAAGTAAATTTACTTCCAACTATAAAGCAATGAAGAGATTAGAAAAAGTTCTCAAAAAGTATGGATTTATTTTTGTTGACAGCAGAACAACTCCTCATAGTCAAGTTGCAAAAGTTGTAAAGGAGTTTGGTGATCCCTATATTGCTAGAAACATTTTTTTGGATAATGAAGCAAATGTAAAATATATTGCAAAGCAGATCAAAAAAGCAGTACATTTTGCCAAAAGAAAAGGCTTAGCCATAGCTATAGGCCATCCCCGCCCAGCAACTATCAAAGCCCTTGCAAAATCTAAAGGGATTTTAAAAGAAGTTAAACTAATATATATAGATGAATACTATTAGATAGATTCTCTATCCAAAGGAGAAGTTTTGCGAAAACTATCAATTGGAGTGGGGCTGGGGCTTTTGGCTTTTGGACTTAGTAGCTACTGGCTAGAACTAATACAAGCAAAATTGTTAGGGAGTATTGTTTTTTTGATCTATTTATGGAGTAGTGAGGCATTACCTTTGGGAGTGATCTCTCTTCTGCCTCTTATTCTCTTTCCAACATTAGGTATTATGAGCTTAAAAAGTGTAGCGCCAAACTATGCAAAAGAGATCATTTTTCTTTTTATTGGCGGATTTTTATTAGCAATCGGTATGCAAAAGACAAGACTGCACGAAGTAATAGCCTCAAAGCTTATCTCCTTTTTTCCAAAAAGTGCAAAAGGAGTCATTTATGCTTTGGCTATCACCTCTGCCTCTTTAAGCGCCTTTTTATCCAATACCACTGTCACAATTATGCTTATGCCAATAGCACTCTTTTTAACCACCAATGTTCGCCTTAAGGTGCGCTACCTTTTGGCTACAGCTTATGGAGCAAGTATTGGCGGAATCCTTACTCCCATAGGCACACCACCAAACCTGATTCTTTTGGGATTTTTGGAAGATAGAGGAGTTACAGCGCCAAGCTTTTTGGAGTGGATCTTTTTGACTTTGCCAGTAGTTGGGGCTATGATTCTTATTGTGCCAGCCCTTTTGGCAAGAAGCGTCAAAGATGAGCCGATTGCTTGCAGTGTGCAAGAGATTGGAGCAATGCGCAAAGAGCAAAAGCTTCTTAGTAAAATTTTGCTACTTTTGGTGGCTTTGCTTTTTTTTAACGCTTTCATTAAGCCCTTTTTTCCTCAATTTGTGCTGAATGAAAAGCTCTTATTGCTTGGTTTTGGGCTTTTGCTTTTTTTACCAAATATTGCAATTTTGCAGTGGGAAGATACCAAGCAGATGCCTTATGAGATTGTCTTTTTGTTTGGGGCTGGCTTTGCCATAGCAAGCGCTTTTTTAAAAACGGGACTCGCTAAAAGTATAGCTTTGGGATTGGGTACGTTTGCAGGAATGCCTTTGGTTGTATTGCTCTTTATTGTAGCTCTGTTTGTCTCCTTTGCTACAGAGGTTACTAGCAATACTGCGCTAACTTCTATCTCTTTGCCAATCTTTTATGAGTTTGCCAAGGCTGCGCATCTGCCAATAGAGAT
>WGAX01000116.1 GCA_015494595.1 Nitratiruptor sp. | reverse complement strand
TGACCCTTTTTAATATCTAGGCTAGCGCCTCTTCTAAAAAGCTCCTCTAAATGGTGAAATCCTACTACTGCCATTTCCTCTCCTTTTTTCAATAGGGGCAGAGCCCCTGCATTATTTATTGATAGTTTTAACTGCTTTTTCTTTAAACTCTTTAAGTTTATTGAGCAGATCTTCAAAGAGTTTTTCAGCTTTGTTTTTGCCTCTTACCTCTTTTTCTACCTTTTCAATCATATCTTCTAGCATTTTATAGGTAGTATCTGAATCGCTTGTATAACCCAAAGCTTCTGCTTTTTTAAGCGCTCTTTTTGCAGCCTTGAGCATATCAAGAGCTTTTTGCTTATCTTTTTTGGCTACATCTTTAGCAATCTCTACGAGATGAATCGCTTGCAATAGTGGAATAGGTGTAACCACATCTACCTCTACGAATGTAGCTAGAGCCTGATTGAGCACATTTTTAGCTTCATCCACTCTATTTTCGTGCAAAAATTTTGCAGCAAGTTTAAGAGCTGCTGGATAGGACGCTAGAGGCAGATTCACAACTTTAAGCACAATTTCGCTGCGAAGTGTATCAAGAATCACTCTAGCTTCTTGAATTTTATTCTCTGCTAAAAGCGCCTTTGCACTAATAAGAGCAGTTTTTATATCTTGCAAAGTGCCAGGAAAATCTACCACCTCAATAGCACTATCGATTGGGATAAGTGCAGGAGCATTTGGAGCTGAGAGTACAACCTCAAGCTTGCCAATGGCATCTTCTAGATCTTTAATGGCTTTCTCTTTCTCCCCTTTGTCCAAATCTGCTAGCACTTTATGAGTAAGTGCTACTGCATCAACTGCTTCTTGAACAATTTTAAGCTCTTTTTGCTCTTTTTTCACTTTAGCCTTTGCTTCAGCTACTGCTTTATTAGATTCAGCTTTTGTAGCTTCAGTCGCAAAAGCACCGCTTACTAAGAGTCCTGCTGCAACCAGTGAGACTAATACCTTTTTCATCATCAACCTCCTTTAGATTTTTGGTTGATAAAATTTTAGTGTTATTTATGAAAAAGTACTGCTACTTTAGTTGCAGTCGATCTAACAGAGCAGAAATATTTTTGAGTTTGAGCTTTCTCCTCTCCACCTCTAATGTACCATCTTTTTTGAGCTCTTGAATATGGCGATTGACTACATGGCGTACCGTGCCAATAAGAGATGCCAACTCTTCGTGAGGAAGATCGTAGATGAGTTTGAGTTTTGCGCTCTTTGGATCGAAGTGTTTAAGAAGCAGTTTGATAAACCTTGTGGAAGTATCTAGCAGTGCCAAGTCTGTAGCAAGCTCTTCAAGATTTCTCATCTCATTTGCCACATAGCGAAAGAAGAGTTTGCGAAAATCTGGATTGGTGTTGATCCACCCTTGCACAATATCCAAAGGTACTTGTAAAGCCCTACTATCCTCATAGGTATGCGTCATCACCTCATGGAGGCGCTCATCCATTAAAACAATCACATCAAACATATCTCCGCGCCCCAAAATTTTGATAGTCTGCTCTTTTGATGTTTCTAGATTAAATTGATACACTTTAATACGCCCCTCAATTATAAAATAGAAATATTTGAGCGTATCATCACTACTCATAGCAGGCATGTTTTTGTAGTAGTTAACAATTTTGCCATAGCGATTAATATCATCAATGATAAATGGAGGAACCGCTGAGAAAAGCTCAATATTATACTGATTTTTATCCATCAAAACTCCAGTCCAAAACTACCAAACCCACTTAGATTTGGATTGACATAGCCAAAGCGGCTTGCCATGCTTTGCAGCATCAAAATATCACTTTTAGGATCAATACCTTGTGGGCAAACCTCAGTGCAGTTGCCACACAAGGTACAATCCCAAATGCCATTTTCAATAACAGCATCGATATGCGCTCTTTTCTCCTCCTCTCTGCTATCCACTACATAGCGGTAAGCTCTGGTAAGTGCAAAGGGTCCTAGAAAGCTTGATTTTGTCTCAAAAACCGGACAGCTGCTATAGCAGCTATGGCAAAGGATGCAGTCGCTTTGTCTTTCAACAAGCCTCTCTTCATCCTCACTCATACCACTATGCATCTGCAAAGGATAGGCACTAGCTCTTTGAAGAGTATCCAAAGAGGCATTAAAATCTACAATAAGATCCCTTATCACCTCCACCACACTCAAAGGCTCAATATAATCACCATCTTGAGCTCTATACTCACAGGCAAGCTGCTCTTTGCCATTGACTTTAACCGCACAGCTACCACACACTCCACTTCTGCACATACTAGCAAAGCTAAGAGTCCTATCTTTTGTCTGTTTGATATGGTGCAGCGCCTCTAAGAGCGTCATATTCTCAGGCACCTCATACTCCATATCTATACTTGGAGGATCAAAGTGAGGATGATAGCGTTTAATTGTTATCTTCATCTTTTCCCTTTAAAATCTGCACACAGCACTCCATCCTCTTTCCAGACAATAGAGTGGGCTTTGTATGTATCGTTTTGCTCCGGGTAATCTTTGCGATAGTGTGCACCTCTACTTTCATTACGCTGAATTGCCGCAACTACCATCGCTTCTGTCAGCTCAAGGATATTACCATATTCAATAAATTGCACAAGCTCTGTATTGTAAAGAGGGCTTTTGTCACGAATACCCATAAAAGCAAGCTCCCTTTGGTGCTGGCGAATAACAGAGAGCACCCCTTTCATAGCCAATTCCTCTCTCTCAATACCAACATTGTTATAGAGCAGTTTTGATAAAAACTCTTGGCGCTCCATAAAATCTATTCTGTTTGGCAGATTAAAAAGAGCTTTTATAAAATTTTGATCTGCCTTTGTGCGCTCATACTCTTTTTGTACTACTTCATTTTCAAAAGCAGCTGCCACGCCTCCCGTACGCCTGCCTAGTACTACAGCTTCTAGCAAAGAGTTGCCTCCAAGCCTATTGGCTCCGTGCAGCTTGGCATTGGCACACTCACCGCAAGCAAAAAGAGCTTTGATAGAAGTCTTGCCATCAAGATCCACATCAATTCCACCCATTGTATAGTGGGCTGCTGGACGAATAGGCAGTAGATCTTTAACTGGATCAACTCCTTCATAGATCATTGCAAGTTTACGCTCTTGGGGAAGCTCTTTTTCAATAAACTCCTCCCCAAGCTCTCGCATATCCAAAAAAACTCTTTCACCACTTTGCAATTTTTGCCAAATCGCGCGGGAGAGCTCATCTCTGGTAGCGAGCTCATCGCAAAAACGCTCCCCCTTGCTATCTACTATCTTGGCTCCTGCTCCTCTTGCTGCCTCACTGATTAAAATTGCGCTCTTCGCCAAAGATGTGGGGTGAAATTGCACAAACTCCAAGTCACTCAACTTAGCTCCAGCTCTCATAGCAGCTGCTAAGCCCTCTCCATAAGATCCAAAACCGTTGGTGCTAAATGCTCCATATACCTTGCCAAAGCCACCTGTAGCCAATACTATAGATGTGGCTAATAGCTGCTCCACTTTGGTTGATCGTAAATCTAAAAGTGTTACTCCTTTGGCACTATTATCCTCTACAATAATATTGAGCAAAAACTTCTCACTCAAAAATTTCACACCCTCTTTAATGCAGTTATCAAAGAGAGTATGTAAAATCTTCAATCCTGTATAATCTTGCGCATAGCAAGCCCTTGGGGCTTTTGCTCCGCCAAGTCTTCGAAGAGCTACCCTATTGTCCTGCCTACTAAAAGGAGTCCCTATACTATCAAGCCACTCAATGGCCTTTGGCGCCTGGCTGCAAACATACTCTACAACCTCTTCATCAGCAAGCCCTTGGGAAGAGCGCAGCGTATCTTCAATATGCGCCTGGATACTATCCTTTGGATCTAAGCTGGCATTGATCCCGCCTTGAGCCATAGCGCTTTGGGCTTGGATGGGGTACTTTTTGGTTACAACTACAACACTTTTACCTTGTACTTTTGCCTCTAATGCAGCGCTAAGCCCAGCAATACCGCTTCCTATAATCACTACATCAACAAACATCTTTCCTACTTAAAACTTGGCTCAACTTTGACTATACGACCATCGCGTACAAAAATTCTTACCCGATCTCCTGGACGAAACCAAAAACCTTGCTCTCTATCCACCCGTACAAGCGTTGAGATCTCCTCCCCACTATCAAGACGAATAATAAGCTCTTGGGCATTCGCTTTATTGAGATTGCTCCCAACAACTCCACCCAAAATCGCCCCTGCTGCAGTAGCCACATCTTTACCGCTGCCTCCCCCAAACTGATGGCCAATAATTGCTCCAAGAATAGCTCCTAAAATTGTCCCCTCTCCACTATCTTCAAGCACCATCGCTCTTGCAGAAACTACCTCTCCTTTATAGATGCGCATTACACTATTGATTTCAGCAGTGGTATAGCCTTTGGGAGCACATCCACTAAAAAAAAGTAGACCAATCAATACAACAGCAAATACTCCTCTCATCATTGCTCCTTTGTAAATTGTGTAGAATCGATCTCAATTACTGTATGGACATTACCTCTTGGATTAAAATCTGCAACCAACTTCATCCATTTTGGTTTCAGCTTATCATACAATGTATCAAAAACCTCATTGGCACTATCTTCATGAGAGATGTAGCGGTTGCGAAAGGTATTGATATAGAGTTTCAAAGCTTTTAACTCCACCACATACTCATTGGGAATATACTCTAAATGAAAAGTTGCATAATCGGGGTAACCGCTTCTTGGACATAGGCAACTAAACTCTGGCAGGGTAATTTTAATCAAATACTCTTTATTGTGTCTATTTGGCCAAATCTCCAAATCCTTTTGGACATCAAACTCTTTTATCTCCTTTTCACCGTAACGCATTCTTCTCTCCTAAAAAGGTTTTTAACTCTTTCGCCTCCATAGGCTTTGCAATGGCAAAACCTTGCAAGTAATCTGCTCCTAAAGAAGCAAATCTTTCAACCAGCGCTGGCTGGTCTAAAAACTTAATAATATTTTGAATCTGCAGTTTATGCAGTACCTCAATCCAATGTTCCAATAGAATTTTATAGCGTAGATTATCTATTTTTTTGGTAAAAAATTTATCAAAATGGACAAAATCAACATCCATAAATTTTATATACTCCAATGAGGCGTTGCAAGCACCAAAATTGTCAAATGCTATTTTAAGTCCCCTTTTTCTATAGTAGTTTTGGACAATCTCCCTATAATATTTCAAATCCTTATAGACACCACTTTCAAAAAGCTCTATAACAATATATTCTGGAGGCAAAGAGAAGCTTTTGATAATACTCCAAAATTTCTGGTTAAAACGCTTATTACGAATACTAAAAGGAGAGATATTTAAAGAATAATAGAGACACGGAAGAGCAAACTCTTCAATCTCTTCTAGCATCTTCTCCAATACAGCAAAATCAAAACTATTTTCAAGTCCCAATCTATTTACAAGGGGAATGTACTGGCTAGGATGAATAAAATTTCCCTCTTCATCTACCAATTTGACAATAAGCTCTATATAATCAAAACTCTTTGTATGCATATTATATGTAGGTTGATATAAAAGAGAAAGACGCTTTTGTGCAATAATCGTTTGGATAAGTTTTTCAAACGCACTTCTATCCTGTCTCTTTTTATGATATGTAGTATCTTGAGCACTTTGGCATTTTCCCTTACAAAAGTAGAGCTCTTCATAGAGATGATCTAAAAGTTTTTTCACATCTGTATGATCTACAAATTCGTAGGTAGCGAGAAGTTTGATTTCGATATTATCAATAAAGTAATTGTCATAGGTTTGCAAAAACTGCTCTATAGCCTCTTTAACTTGCTCCTCCTTTCCATTAAGTAGCAGTAAAAAGTCTCCTCCTTTTACTCTCCCAATAGGCAGAGGCTGAAAAAATGTACTAAAGTAACTATGCAAAATAGTAGCAAACCTTTTAAGAACCTTATCACCATTATCAATCCCATAGCGCTCATTAATATCTTTGATATTATCAATCGAAATTAATGCAAGGTAGCTTCTTGCAGGGTCAAGATTTTTCCTTAAGAAAGAGAGGAAATAGTGTCTATTAAAAGTATTTGTAATCTCATCTAAAATTTTCTCTTTTGTAGAGGTAAAGAGCATAAAGAAGATAAAGTAGACAGAGATAAAAAGTCCTGCTAACAAAATAGCAGTATTGTATATAACACTTCTTTGCTCTTGAAGCGTTACAGTGAGTAGTAGAAGCATCAAAGCTACTACTGGCAATGCAGTGCGTAAAGCTAAGATAAATTTTCGCTCTCTATCTACTTCAAGGGAATACACTTATACATCCAGATGCTTCACATCTTTTGCGTGCTCTTCAATATATTTTTTTCTTGGCTCCACCTCATCACCCATAAAAAGATTAAAGATCTCACTTGCCTGCTCTGCATTTTCTACCGTTACACGAAGGAGTCGCCTATTTTGTGGATCCATTGTGGTTTCCCAAAGCTGCTCGGGATTCATCTCTCCCAGACCTTTATAGCGTTGGATATAAGCACCCTTTTTGGCATATGCTTCTACTTTTTCCAACACCTTTAAAAGATCTTCTCCCCTTAATTCACCAGGGACTCTCTCTTCAATTTTCTCAAATATATAGAGAGCCTCTACATAAAAAGGATTGGTAAAAAGCGCATTATCAATAATAACCTCTTCTAATCCATCTTCAGTTTGCACATAAAGATGGATTTTATCTTCATTCACCACTTTATTAAGAATATTGTAACCTCTGTTCTGACAAAACTGCTCTAACTCCTTATAAAGCCTTTTATTGTCCAAAGCTGCCAAATCTTTATGCTCAATTAAATAGCGTACAATCTCTATAAGAGCATAGCGCTTTTCAAGGTCTTTGAGTATCATTCTGTAGTGGGCTACAAATTTTAAAAAATCAATCAAATCATAGCGTCCAATATGAAGATCTGCTAAAGCATCTACACCATTTTCTATCAAAAAGCGGTTAAGCTCTGTATCATCTTTGAGATAGACCTCTTTTTTCCCTTTCTTGTATCTATAAAGAGGAGGCTGAGCCATATAGAGATACCCTTTTTCTACAATTGGGTAGAAGAAGCGAAAGAAAAAAGTAAGCAACAAAGTTTGGATATGGCTACCATCTACATCAGCATCTGTCATAATGATAATTTTGTGGTAGCGAAGCTTCTTTTCATCAAACTCCTCACCAATACCACATCCCAATGCAGTAATGATATTTTTGATCTCTTCAGACTTTAATACTCTATCCAAGCGCGCTTTTTCTACATTCAAAATTTTACCCTTTAAAGGCAAGATAGCCTGAAAAACCCGATCGCGTCCCTGTTTTGCACTACCTCCCGCACTATCTCCCTCTACCAAAAAGAGCTCGCTAATCTCTGGGTCTTTACTTTGACAATCAGCAAGTTTTCCAGGAAGTGTACCAACACTAAGATTATCTTTTCTTCTCACTAGCTCTCGTGCTTTTTTTGCTGCCTCTCTTCCTCTTGCAGCTGCCAAAGCTTTTTGCATAATGGCTTTGGCATCGATTGGGTTCTCTTCAAAATATTTAGTCAACTTATCATAGGTGAGTTTTTGCACAATGGGGCGTACATATGAAGAGCCCAATTTTCCTTTGGTCTGTCCCTCAAACTGAGGCTCTGGCACCTTAACGCTTACTACGGCAACCAAACCCTCCCGTACATCATCTCCTGTGATCTTAATACTTTTTCTATCTTTTTGACTCGCATTTTGTGCAATATAGTTTGATATTGCTCTTGTTAAACCTGCGCGAAAGCCGCTCTCATGCGTCCCACCCTCTGGTGTGCGAATATTGTTAACAAAACTTAAAAGTTTTTCATCAAAACCGCTATTATAGAGAAGAGCAATATCTACTTCTACATCTTCTACTCTTTCATGAATAGAGATTGTTTTGGTAATTGGCTCTTTTTTGCTAATATTTTGGACAAATTGTGCAAGTCCCCCCTCAAAGTGATATACCTCTTTTTTGCTAATACGCTCATCTTTGAAGGTTATGGTGATATTTGGATTGAGGTAGGCTAACTCTTTGAATCTTCTAGCTAAAATATCATATTGAAAGTCTACTGTTTCAAATATCTCATCATCTGGCCAAAACTCAATTGTAGTACCTGTTCTATTGGTTTCTCCAATTGCAACCAAATCGGTAATGGGTATACCTCTCTCAAACTCCTGGCGCCAAATTTTACCATCACGCTTGATAGTCATAATAAGCTTTTTAGAAAGGGCATTTACGACACTTACCCCAACACCATGCAGACCACCACTTACTTTATATGCGCTATCTCCTCCAAATTTACCCCCTGCGTGCAAAACAGTAAGGACTACCGTAGCTGCAGGAATCTTTTCAGTTGGATGAATGTCCACTGGAATTCCTCGCCCATTATCGCTAATGCGTGCACTTCCCTCTTGTGTAAGAGTAATCTCAATTTTTGTGCAGTATCCTGCCATCGCCTCATCAATAGAGTTGTCTACAACTTCATAGATGAGGTGGTGCAACCCTTTTACACTGGTATCGCCTATATACATACCGGGGCGTTTGCGGACTGCTTCAAGACCCTTTAAAACTTTAATCTTCTCTGCACTATAGTGACTCATTCTTCTCCTCTTTTAATAATAAGCATATTATAACTTTATTTAAATAATAATTGGCATAATGATTGTTATGAAGTTGTTTTGTTTAAGCTCAAAAGGGAGCTCTGCTCCATTAATACCCAAGGTAAATGTATTGTCTTCTATATGGGTTAAAAAATCAAGGATATAGCGGCTGTTTGCTGCCATAATAAATTCTTGGGTAAATGGAGTAGCAATCTCTAGCTCCGTTTTGGCTTCTATGCTATCTTGAGAAAGGTTTGTAAAGATAATTTTATTGGGTAGAAATGTTAATTTGATCTCTTGAGAAATGATAGTAATCTGTTTTATCGCTTCGACCATTTTATCTTTTGGAAGTTGTAACTTATATTGCAGAGATTGGGGAAGTATCCTCTCATAGTCTGGATATTTTCCATTAATCAGTTTTGTGAAAAAGTAGTATTGAGCATTTTGCAAAATGAGGTAGGTTTCATCATAAAACATAGCGATCTCATCGAAGAAAAGTTTTTGGATCTCTACAATAGCTTTTTTAGGAATAATAAGATGAAACTCTTTTTCCATAGGCTGCTCTACACTTACAAGTGCTAACCGTTTCGTGTCAGTAGCTACAAAGTTGATTTTACTCTTTTTAATGTCTATAAGGGCACCATTGAGCTCAAATTTTGGATTGTTTGTATCAATTGCAGGAGAGATTTTTTTTAAAGAGTTAATAAAAGTGTGACTTTGCATAGCAATTTTTGGCATACTGTTGATTGAAGGAAAGGGAGGGTATTCGTTTGGATCAAACATTGGAAGTTTAAATTTTGATTGGTGTTGTGTGATATAGAGATGATCATCTTCTGTTTCAATGGTTACTGTATCATCTTTTAGTATACGAATAATATCAAGAAGTTTCTTTCCATTTGCGGTTCCAGATCCCTCTTGTATGACTGTAACATCATTTAGAGATGTCTCTAGACCTGTTTCATAGTCTGAGGCTTTGAGTGTAAGAGTGTTATTGTTTGCTTGTAAAAGTATATGAGAAGTAATTTGACTAAGATCTCTTTTTTCTAAGAAAGGTTGCATTTGGGATAATATCTGCTCAAGAAGCTGTTTTTTTGTAGCTATTTTCATTTTTTACTCCAATTAAGGGATTTTTAATATTGTATAGTCACTTTTGTTAAATTTCCCTTTATATTATTAAATTATTATAGTAGTAGTAGTAGCTTGATGTGAAAATGTGAAAAAGTTACTGGAGCTACCTAAAATTGGGCACAAAAATTTCACATCTGGGTGTGATTTTTTTTAAAGTTTTTCACATCTGCTATGCTGTATTTTGTGAATAAGCTCATCAATTTCTAATTTAAAACTACTATCTTTTTCCATCATCTCTTTGACTTTTTTCATAGTGTGGCTTACAGATGTGTGATCTTTCATTCCAAAGAATTGGGCAAGTTGAGGCATAGAGTTTGGGGTAAGGGTTCTAGCAAGATAGATGACTATGCGTCTGGCTTTTACTATTTGGCGCTTTTTTGATTTGCTTTTGATTTCACTTGGTTTCACATTGAGCTCTATTGCTACGGTATCTACTATCTCTTTAAGAGATATATCTTTTTGGAGCTCTCTTCTTTGCTCATTGAGGACATTGTTTGCAAGCTCCATAGTAATTTGCTGATTTACAAGGGAGGAGTAGGCATTGAGTTTTAGAATAACTCCCTCAATCTCTCTAATATTGCTGTCCATATTGGCTGCAAGGTAGTTGATAATTTCTTCACTCAGATAGATTCCATTGAGCTCGCATTTTTTCTTAATAATGGCTATTTTTGTCTCAAGCTCTGGGGGTTGAATATCTGCAATAAGTCCCCATTCAAAGCGACTTTTGAGACGATCTTCTAAACCGATAATTTTTTGAGGGGGTTGGTCACTTGTTAGGACAATTTGCTTCCCTTCTGTGTGTAATTCATTAAAAGTATGGAAAAACTCCTCTTGTGTGCCCTCTTTACCGCTTAGAAATTGAATATCATCAATGAGAAGAATATCACATTTTCTATATTTTGCGCGGAACTTCTCAATAGTTTTATGGCGTAGATGGTAGGTAAAATCATTCATAAACTGCTCAATGGTGGCATAAATAATAATTCTATTTTGTTTAATATTTAAATTTCCAATAGCGTGAAGAAGATGAGTTTTGCCAAGACCAACTCCTCCATAAAGAAAGAGGGGGTTATAGACTTTGCCAGGCTTTTCTGCCACTTTGTAGGCTGCAGTATAAGCGAATTGATTGGAGCTTCCTACAACAAAATTCTCAAAAGTATATGTTGGATTGATTTTTGTACTTGAAGAGGGAGGTTGCTCGCTTATAATGGGCTTTGGGGGTTTAATAAATTTTTGTTTTTGCGTGCGAATCTCTACTTCTGTTTTCATTCCTGTTTCCATCTCAAAGAGCTGAGAGAGTTTCTTGCCATATTTTGTTTTGACCCAGTTGGCGATAAATGGATTGGGTGCATTAAAGATAGCAAAATCTACTTTTGAGTGAATTTCATCATATTGTAATCTTTTTATATAGCGCTCATATTCTAGTTGTGAAATTTCCTCTTTGAGCATTAGTAAAATTTTGTTTCCAAGCACACAAAGCCTTTATGTGAAAAAGAGAGTAACATGTGATTTTTTCTGCAATTGTAGCGAAAATATCCATAATTTGGTTACAATGCAAGGCTGAAAGATGTGAATAACATGTGAAAAAGATGTGAATAATATGTGAATAACTTCTTTACACTATGTGAAAAATGGTGTAAAAATTGTCACATTTGCTCTTTTGAGCCTTTTAAAAAAGGGGGGATGTGAAAATCTTGGGAATAGATCCAGGCAGCCGTAATTTAGGTTATGCAGTAATTGAGTGTGAAAAGAGAAAACTCACGTTAGTAGAGGCTGGTTTAATAAAGATAAAGCCTTTAGATTTTCAGTATCAACTCTCCCAGATGATTGAGGGGTTGGATATGGTATTTAACAATTTTACAGTTGATGAGGTGGCTATGGAGGATATTTTTTATGCATACAATCCTCAAACGGTTTTAAAGCTTGCACAATTTCGAGGGGCTTTGGCATTGAGGATTATTCAACTGCACGGCAGATTTAGCGAATATACTCCATTGCAGGTGAAAAAGGCGCTCACAGGCAATGGCAAAGCCTCTAAAGAGCAGGTAGCTTTTATGGTGAAGAGGATTTTAGGGATTAAAAAGCAGATAAAGCCTCTTGATGTTACTGATGCTATGGCAGTAGCTATTACTCACTCTCAGAGGATTGTGTATGCATAATATCTGCAAAGAGATATTTATGATCTTTTGGCAGCGTTTCAAAAATAGCAAAAGCAAGCTCTCTTATCTCCCATAGAGCTGATTTTGAGCTGCGAAGATGTAAGAAATTTTGCAAGCTTCTTGCATTAATAGTCCAGGTAAGCTCAGTTTTGTAGCACTCTGGCAGGCAGTATTTGGCTATATCGTTGGAGATGCCACTTTGCAAAATCTTTTGCAACTCATTAAGGGCTTTAATACTTGCTCTATCTACCATCTCATTGCCTGTGAGTACAATAAATCTGCTTGCACTCTCAAAATCATTTTCATTAAAAGGCTTGGCGTTTTTGAGCTCTTTGAGTGTGTAGCGAGTGGATTTGACGCTCAGGCTTGCCATTCTATGTCTTGCTAGCTCTTGCAATAAAGCTCTGCTTATGCCTTGAATATAAAAGGTGTAGACTAAGTGCTCTAAAGTTGAGGCGTGTTTATATTTGTTGCCAACTCGATCAATGAGTTCTTGATCCTTTGGACCCCCTCCATCACTTTTGTCAAAACTTTGCCAGCAGGTGCGTATTGCGTGGGCTGCTACTGGCAAAGGAGTATAGTGCAAGAGCGTCACTTTCATAGCAAGCCTTTTGGTATAATGATTTTTAATGAATTATAGCAAAAGGCAGAGTATGAGGATGTGCTATGTGGGAGACTTTTTGGATGAGGAAGCTGTATTAGAGGATAGATACACTATCAAAATATATTTTAAAAGAGTTTGTAAAAAGCTTAAAAGGTTTCGTAAAAGTGAGATGCACTGATAGATTTTATCCAAGTGTTGAGGATTTTCGCCCCTCTTTTGATCGGGATAAAGATCGCATTATTCACTCCTCCTCTTTTAGAAGGCTTGAGTATAAAACGCAAGTATTTATCAACTATGTTGGAGACTACTTTCGCACAAG
>WGAX01000115.1 GCA_015494595.1 Nitratiruptor sp. | reverse complement strand
GCGTATGCACCTTGCAGCTCATGGATAGTGTGTTTGAAAGCTTGCAGTGGATCATCTGTTTTTGTAAGATACTTCTCAAATAGGTGCACAATCACCTCTGTATCTGTTTGGCTGATAAAGTTGGCATCTAGTTCTTTTTTAATCTCTTTGTAGTTTTCTATGATGCCGTTGTGCACCACATAGCTAAACTCTCCCATATGCGGGTGTGCATTGAGCTCAGTGGGCTTGCCGTGGGTTGCCCATCTGGTATGAGCTATGCCTACTCCAAACCCTTTGGTAGCAAGCTCTTTAGTTTTATTGCGAAGGTTTTGGAGTTTGCCAACAGCTTTGTAGATTCTAAGACTCTTATCTTGCAAAATTGCAAGACCTGCGCTGTCATAGCCTCTATATTCTAATTCCTGCAAGCCATTGAGTAAAAACTCTTTTATATTCTTTGAGCCAATATACCCAACTATTCCGCACACTTACTCTTCTCCAATCAGTTTTTGTAAAATCTCTTCAACTCTTGTGCAAAATCTGCCGTTTTTCTCAATCAAAAAGAGATCTTTTGCACGATTACGCACCGTATGTATTTTGGCTGTGGCAATATCGATGCCAAAATCATCAAACACCTTTGCCACATAGGCCAAAAGCCCCTTTTGGTTAGGAGCCTCCAGACTCATTGTAGCATAGGTTTTTGAATGGTTACAATCGATATGAATACCGCTTTTTTGAATTATCGGTTTTTTAAGTGCTATTTGTTTGCTCATATCAAAGGAGTCTTGGATAATTTGCTCTATAAAGCCAATATTGTCTGTCTCTTTTTCCATAAAATCGATCCGAAAATATTTACTCTCATCAAAAAGCTTAAATACCTCCATTGAGGCAATATCCAGATAGGAGAGTTTGCCTAGTAAAAAGCCAAGATTAATAGGCGTTTTTCGAATAATCTCAATCTGTAAAAATTCCTCATTTTTGATATTGTAGCCAAAATCTTTCACCTCATACGCCTGAAGGGCTATATTGATAATCTCTTCTACTTTATGTTTGATAAAGAAGAGATTGGATTCAATAGAGAGAATCTTTTTTTGTAAAACTCTTGGCAGGGATTGAAATTTGCTTGATCGCTTCAGAGCCTCCTCTTTTTTGAGCCTTTTGCTCACTTCATCAAGCATCCCCTTTTGCTCAATTGCTTCAAGTGAAGCGTAGTAGAGATCGCGAAGTAATTTGGCGTTGTATGAAGTATAAACATTTGCCCCTACACCGTTGACATCTGCATAGGTGAGCAGATAGAGCATATCTAGACTCTTTTTGGTTTTGAGTGGCGCTACAAAAGAGAGCACCACCTTTTCACTGTGAATATCTCTGTTATAAGCAGTTTCGGTCATAGAGGTGTGGTATTTGATAAGTGTTGCGCCAACTTCGATTAGCTCCTCGCTGAAGCCTAGCTTCTTAGCATATACACGCAATAACTTAGCCCCCACTTCGTGATGGCGTTGCTTTCTGCCTTTGCCGCTATCGTGGAGGAGTACTGCAAGTTTTAGCATCGCTTTTTCATCAGCGCTGAGGTTGTTAAAGAGCTTTAGCAACAAGGGATCTTGTATATTCTCTAGCGCCTTTATGCACTCTAGAGAGTGAATATCTACAGGGTAGCGGTGGTAGCCATCAAATTGGGGCATATGCAGCACCTTTTTTAGTGGAGGCACAACAACTGGTAAAAGTTTGCTTCTATAGAGTAGGTAGAGAGTTGGGAAAAGCTCTTTTTTATAAAAGAGCTTTTTTATCAGTTTTGCGTTGGTTTTTGAGATAGATTTGGAAGCTTTTGCCAGTTTGGCAAAGTAGATAGCACTTGGATCGTAGTGCTTAAATGGGTGTAAAAGAGTTTCTAAAAGATTTTTAATAGGGTAGGGGCTTAAATGATAGGAGCTGTAGAGCTTTTCATCGCAGATATAGCACTTTTGAGCTATGCGAGCAGGGCGCAGTTTAGTAATATTTTTGGGCTCATACAAAAAGGGGCGAATAAACTTTTTGACAAAGATTTGAGAAAAAGTATCGATTGTGTGCATCGCTTGAAGAGTTTTTGTTAAAAGATTTTGTTGCCTCTTTTGGGGAGTGAGCCCTTTGATCTCCAGTTTTTCTACCACCTCTGGCACATACTGCAGCAGTAATCTATCCTCCTTTTTTTTGGCTACTAAATGCAAAGCCACCCTTACTTTAAAGAGCCACTCCAAAGCTACTCTGTACTCTTTATACTCCTCTTCGCTAAAGAGCTCTCCGCTAAGATCCTTTAAAGATTTCACTCCATAGATCGTAGTTGCTATCCAAAAAGCTAAGTTGCTATCTCTTAATCCTCCAACCCCCTCTTTGATATGGGGCTCCATTGATATTGGATATTTGTGGCGTCTTTTATTTGCTTCTTGAAGTTTTTGAAAGATATACTCTTTTTGGTTGGTGGCTCTTATTTTTGCTAGTTGATTTTCTATTTTAAACCATAAATACTTACTCCCTACTATAAATCTGGATTCTAGCAGAGCAGTTTTGATAGTATCATCGCTTTGGGCTACTTCTGTAAGCTCATCTACTCTGTGGACTCTGTGGCCAAGTTTAAGCTTTGTATCCCATATGATGTAGAGGATCTTTTCAATGAGAGCTTTTGTATTGTAGCCCTCTATATCCTCATAGACTATCATCAAATCTATATCTGAGTAGGGTGCTAGCTGCTCTCTGCCGTAACTGCCCAAAGCTACTAAAGTGATAGGAATTGTGTTTGAGAGAGGAGAGTAGATTCCAAACATTTTACGAATGGCCACTTTGTAGATGGCAGTGATAATGGAGTCGATATATTTAGTATGTTTGACAAGAAAATCTTTTCCCTGTGTTTTTATAAAGATCTCTTCTAATGAGTTAAAGTAGTTTTTAATTGTCTGTTGTAGAGCCTTTGAGATTTCAAGATCGCTGGCGCGATTATGTAAAAGCTCTTCGATTTGGGCTTTAATATCCAAGCTCTCCCTTTTTTTGTATAATTATACAAAATTTTATGAGGTCTATATGGAAGTAGTTGAAAAGCTTAAAAAGGGTGAGAGGTTAAATTTTGAGGATGGTGTGCAGCTGTATGAGCTTGATCTCTTTACACTTGGTAAATTTGCATATAAAAGAAGAGAAACTCTCTATGGCAAAAAGAGCTTTTTTAATATAAACCGCCATATCAATCCTACCAATATCTGCAAAGATATATGCAAATTTTGCGCCTTTAGTGCCAATCGTAAAAACCCAAATCCTTATACGATGAGTCACGATGAGGTGCTACAAATTGTAGAGGATGCCAGCAAAAGAGGTGTAAAAGAGGTGCATATCGTCTCTGCTCATAACAATCAAGTGGGGCTTGATTGGTATTTGGGTATGTTTAAAAAAATTAAAGAGCATTTTCCTCATATCCATATCAAAGCCCTTACTGCTGCAGAGGTAAACTTCTTGGCAAAAGAGTATGGGCTGAGTTACCGAGCGATGATAGATAAAATGATAGAAAGTGGTGTAGATAGTATGCCAGGAGGTGGAGCTGAGATTTTTGATGAAGAGGTGCGAGACTATATTTGCAAGGGCAAAGTAAGCAGCGATGAGTGGCTAGAGATCCATCGGCTTTGGCATAAAAGGGGTAGAAAAAGCAATGCTACAATGCTCTTTGGACACATAGAAAGGCGTGAGCATAGAATAGATCATATGCTGCGTTTGCGCCAACTCCAAGATGAGACAGGAGGATTTAACTGCTTTATTCCACTTATCTATCAAAAAGAGAACAACTACCTCAAAGTTAAAGATTTTGTTACAGGACAGGAGTATCTCAAAACCATAGCT
>WGAX01000114.1 GCA_015494595.1 Nitratiruptor sp. | reverse complement strand
CAAAAACTTGGTCTAGATCCCTCGCGCGTTTTGGTTAATAAAGATTTCTTTCAAATCATAGAAAAACATACTCCTCTCTCAAAAAGAGCTCTTCTTCATAGTATCAAAGAAAAACTCAATTTTCTCTCCCCTCTTGCTACTCGCTTAGAGACTACTCACGACATCAAAGAGGGACAAAAAGCCAAATTTCTCCTCGATAAAACAAGAGCGATCCCAATAGAGCTTCATAAAATGGAAGAGAAATATCTTCTTTGGGAAGCACTTCCTCATCGAGACAGAGTACTTTTACAAGAAGGGCAAAAAGGAAGTATCATTATTGAAGAGCGATTTTTAGTAGCTTATAAATTCGACACTCAAATTCTTCAGATTTTTAGATATGAGAATGAAACTCTTTTTAAGACACCTCACTCCTCCAATCTTGTGATTCTTGCAAAAAGAAGATTCCCCCGTGTGGAAGTAGATTTGGAAGGGGTTGTAAGAAGGGCTGGTAAATTAAGAGATAATCCCTTTTATAAATGCAAGATCTGTAATATTTCAGAAGGAGGAGTTAAAATATGTTTACCTACAGCCCCTTTTAAAGAAAAAGAGAGAGTTATTTTACGCTTTAAACTCAATTATGAAAATATAGAGACTGAATCCAGCATAGAGACAGAAATTACTTACAGCGATCACACAAGCTACGGTCTTAAATTTATCAATTTAAATGAGCATACCCGCTTCATTATCCGCAAATTTGTAGAATCACAAATGCATAAGCAGATTTAACCAACTAAAAATTCCCGTAAAATTTTTGCGTGGTCAAATACCAATATATCAAAGGGAATCTCTTCCAATTTATAGACTTTAGCCTCTTTGGCATCATCTCTGCCCTTTGGCTCTCCCTGAGCAATGCACTCAAATACTGCAGAGACAGTATGAAATCTTGGATCTCTTGTGGGATCGCTATAAAGTTTAAAAAGCCTCATAATCTTAACATCTAAGCTTGTCTCTTCTTTCATCTCACGCACTAAGGCATCCTCCACCCTCTCACCAATCTCCACAAAGCCGCCCGGAAGCGCCAAACCGATAGGCTCATTTTTTCTCTCAATCAATACAATGCCTTGAAACTTCTCTTGCCAAAAGAGTTTAATTATGCCATCTACTGCTAAAAATGGCGTTTTTGGGATAAATGGGTAACTATACATAATCTACCTTTGTAAAAATTTTTTAAGCTCATTTAAAGGCAAGGTATTTATTACATCCTCTCTCTCACACCATCCTCGCCTTGCCTGATTGATGCCATACTCCATATAGTAGAGTGAAAAGATGTTATGCGAGTCTGTATTGATGGCCATCTTTACGCCCATCTCTTTTGCCATCTTAATATATATATCATTTAGATCTAATCTGTCTGGCTGGGCATTAATCTCCATTACTACGCCTCTTTTTTTGGCTTGCTCCAAAATCTTTGGCATATCCAGCTGCATAGGCTCTCGCATATTAATTATTCTACCAGTTGGATGAGCTAAAATATGTACATAAGGATTTTCCAAAGCCTTAAGCACCCTTTTGGTCTGCTGCTCTTTTGAGAGTTTGAGCTTATAATGAATTGCTGCTAGTACTACATCCATCTGCTTCAACACCTCATCACTCATATCCAATGAGCCATCTTCTAAAATATCTACCTCCATCCCTTTTAAAATAGTAATCCCCTCAATTTTTTCATTAATCCTCTCAATCTCCTCAAACTCCTCTAAAATCCTCCTCTCATCCAACCCCTTTGCCACCGTTAAACGCTTGGAGTGATCAGTAATAGCGATATACTCATAGCCCATCTCTTTGGCAGCTTTGGCCATATCTTCAATAGTATGCTTGCCATCACTATAGACGGTATGCATATGCAAATCGCCGCGTATATCCTTTTGCTCAATAAGCTTTGGCAGCTTTTTGGCTCTGCAAGCCTCAATTTCGCCTCTGTTTTCTCTTAGCTCTGGCTCAATGTAGCAAAGTCCCAAGGCTTTATAAAGCTCCTCTTCACTCTTTGAAGCAATCACTTTACTGCCTTGAAACAGCCCATACTCATTGAGCTTATAGCCTAAATCCAAAGCTATCTTTCTTAACTCAATATTGTGGGACTTTGAGCCTGTAAAGTAGTTGAGTGCTGCTCCATAGCTGCTATCCTCTACGCTGCGCAAATCTACTTGTAAATCATTAGTAAGAATAACTGTAGATCTTGTCGAGCCTGCAGAGACTATCTCTTTAATTTTTGGGTATCGAATAAAATACTCAATCACTTGAGAAAAATTCTTAGCCGTTGCTAAAATATCAAGATCTCCTACAGTCTCCTTTTTTCTGCGATAACTTCCAGCGACCACCAGATGCTTAAGCTCTAGTTTGCTCAAATACTCTACTATATCATCAGCATACTCTTTTGCTTCACTCCATTTAAACCTTCTTCCAGCCTTTTTGGCTAGTGTAACTCCTTTTAAAATCTTTTGCACCAGGGTTGGACCAAATCCTGGAAGCTTTGCAATTTCACCACTTTGAGCAGCTTGACGCAGATCCTCTAAACTTTGAATATGAAGTTTCTCATAAAGTACTCTAATTCTTTTTGGTCCCAATCCCTCAATTGCCAGCAGCTGAATAAGCGTAGGGGGGATCTGCTCCTCCAACTCCTCTAACTTGGAAAATCTTCCTGTCGTGACAATCTCTTTAATATAGCTGCTTAAATCTGCACCAATGCCAGGCAGTTTTGTAAGATCGTATCCCTCATGTACAAGCTCCTCCAATGGCTTGCCAATATTTTCTATAACCCTTGCTGCGTTGCGATATGCTCTTACCTTAAAAGGATTTTCACCTTTAATTTCTAACAGATCTGCATATTTGGTAAAAATTTTTGCAATTTCGCTATTTGTTATGGCCATTTTTTACCTCGACTTTAAAAATGCCCCATACACCATTACCAAAATACCAAAAATCATCATCCCATACGCTTCAGCTTCACTAAGCTCCACACACCCAACAGTAAAGCTATTAAAAGCTGTTACCATCAATCCCCAGCCAAAAAGATAAAAGAGCTCTCCTTTTTTACAGACTTTACACTTCATAATCACCTCAACTTTTTATACAATTATATATTCAAAGGAGTAAAATTGCAAAAAGCAAAAATCCTACTACTTGAAGATGATATAAATTTAAGTGAGACTATAACTGAGTACTTAGAAGATGAAGGATATGAAGTTATACCTGTCTATAACTCCGATGAAGCGTTAGAGAAAATATATGAGATGGATTTTGATATATTACTGCTAGATGTGATGGTACCGGGAATAGATGGGTTTGAGTTGCTCAAACAGATTCGCCAAAAAAGTGATGCTCCTGCAATTTTTATCACCTCTTTGGATAGCGTAGAGAGTCTAGAAAAAGGGTATGAGAGCGGGTGCGATGATTATCTTCGCAAACCCTTTGCACTCAAAGAGTTAAAATTACGGATTGAAACACTTCTAAAGCGCGCCTTTGAGAGCAAAAGTCAAAAGATTGCTATAGACAAAAATAGCTACTTTGATCTTGCTACCAATACCCTCTATATCAACAACAAACCTGTAAACCTCAATCAAAAGGAGATAAAACTGCTCAAACTCTTTTTAAAGCATCCAAACCAGCAGCTAAGCCATGAGAAAATTTATGAAACGCTTTGGGAGTATGAAGAGAGTCCCAGTGATATGGCTCTTCGCACCTATATCAAAAATCTTCGCAAACTCTTAGGCAAAGAGAGAATTGAGAGCATTAAACGGTATGGATATAAATTTATCAAGTGAAAAAAGCAGTCTTTATAAATTTTTGGCTCTCTATATCTTCTTAACGATCATTATTTTTCTGCTTGCCTCCACAATGTACTACAAATTTGAAAAAGAGGTAATGCTCTACTCAAAACTCCCTAAACTGCAAGAGTATTCCAAAGATGTGATTCGGCGTATCCGTGCGATGCATAAATCTCTATTGGAAGACAACTACTATCCTCGCTACTCAAATTTTAAATCTGCTATCTATGATGCAGACTTTGTTAAAATCTTCTCCCTTTTAGAGAATGATCAGATCGATTTTCAAAACTTTTTATATAAAAGAGGAAAACATATCTACTTTATCAAAGAGCCTAGCCTCTACTACCTTGGAGCAAAGTATGTCATTATTGAAGTAAGAGATGATGAGCAGTGGATTAGAAGAGTCTTTAAAAATATTCTGCTGTATGGAGGTATTTTTCTTATTTTTATGGCAACTATTGGCTACTTTTTAAGCAAGCAGTTTCTGCGCCCTATGAAAAAATCTTTTCTGCTTCTTAATAACTTTATCAAAGATACTACACATGAGCTCAATACCCCCGTAAGTACCATTTTAACAAATATCGAAACCATTGAAAAAGAGACTCTCCCTCCTAAACTTCGTAAAAAGATTGATCGCATTGAAATTGCTGCGCGTACTATCTCTATGATTTATAAAGATTTAGCCTATCTTCTTTTACAACATAAAATTCCCTCTACAATTGAAAAGATAGATATGAATAGGCTCATTAGTCAAAGAGTAGACTATTTTAAAATGATGGCAGAGGCTAAAAAAATCAAAATATCTTTCTCCAAAGCCCCCTGCTTCTTGGAAGCAGATCGGCAAAAGATCTCTCGCCTTGTTGATAATATCCTCTCCAATGCTATCAAATACAACAAAATCGGCGGCACTATCAAGATAAAAACCTTCAAAAATGGTTTCTATATAGAAGATAGCGGTATTGGTATAGAAAAATCAAAAATAGATACAATCTTTGAGCGCTACAAAAGGCTAAGTAGCAGTGAGGGAGGATTTGGTATAGGGCTCAATATTGTACTGGCCATAGCAAAAGAGTTTGATCTAAAAATTAAAGTAGATTCACAACTCAATCATTATACAAGGATTACTATAGTATGGCAAAAGTGATACTTTTTGTTTTTGCTCTTTTTTGTTATGCACAAAACTTTGATACAGCCTGTATGCAGTGCCATCAAAGAAGAGGAATCGACCTTAAAAAGATCTATTTTGATTACCTTTTAGAGTACAGCAGTAGACGAGCAACCATACAAGCGATGAAAAACTACCTCTTAGCACCTTCTATCTCTAAACAGCTTTACAAAAAGGCAAAAGTATACAAACATCAATTTGATCCAAAAACTTTAGACAAACTCTTAGCACTCTATTGGGATCGCTACACTGTTATTGGAAAGATTCAATAGACTCACAATTACTTCACAATTATCTTTTATAATAGCAGTACAACTTCAAAGGAGGATCAAAATGAAAAGATTGGCAACACTGCTCTTTGCAGCACTTCTTGGACTAAGCTTTACAGCTACTGCAGCATTTGCAAGCCCAGAGAAGGGTCAAAGACTCTATCAAAAGAAACTCAAGAAAGTGTGCGGCTTTAATGGAGCAAAATTTGCGGCAAAACATACACAAGATGAATGGGAAGAGATTGAAGAGGCTGGCAAATTTGAAGATGAGATTCAAAAAATCTGCCCTAAATATAAAAAAGGGTATCTCAAGCCATCTCAGCTTAAACACATCTATGACTTTGCATATGAGTATGCAAGCGACAGCGGTAATGTTCCTAGCTGTTAATTAATCATAAAAAAGGAGGAGATTATGAAAAAACTAGCAGTTCTAACTCTTGCAGCTACAGTTGCAACAACTCTTATGGCGGCAGATGGTGCAGCGCTTTTTAAGAAGTGTGCAGGATGTCACGGTATGCATGGTGAAAAAAAAGCTCTTGGAAAATCTGAAGTTATTAAAGGTTGGCCAAAAGAGAAAGTTGTTGAAGCACTCAAAGGTTACAAAGCAGGTACAAGAAATGTACACGGTATGGGTGCTTTGATGAAAGGTCAAGCAGCAGCTTTGAGTGATGCTGATATGGAAGCTATTGGAGACTACCTCTCAAAACAGTAAACTAAAGGGGCGTATGCCCCTTTTGCTAAATATACTGTCCTACCCACTGAGCAATCTGCTGAGCGCTCAAGGCTCCTGAAACTCTATCCACCTCTTTCCCATCTTTAAAGATAATCATTGTTGGAATACCCCTTATCCCAAATGGGGCTGCAAGCTGTGGAAACTGATCTGTATTGAGCTTTGCAAATCTAGCTTTGAGTGGAAACTGTGCAGCTGCTGCTTCAAAATTTGGCGCCATCATTTGACAAGGTCCACACCAAGGAGCCCAAAAATCTACAACTACCGGAATATCATTCTTTGTAATCATTACTTCAAAATTAGAAGGATTCAGCTCAACCGGATGGGTATCAAGCAGATTATAGCCACATTTACCACACTTTGCTTTGCTATAATGCTCCTTTTTAGGAATCCTATTAACTGCCAAGCAGTTTGGACAGACGATATTGAGTGTCATTATTGCTCCTTTTGCATTTTTGTTGAGATTGTAGCACACAAAAATTTTTTTTACTGCTACTTATGTGCTATAATTGAGAAAAAAGGGTAAAGATGTCAAGGCTTTTTTTGCTTCTTATACCTTTACTCCTTTTCATTATCGCTTTTTTCTCTCAAAAAAAAAGGTATATCCAACAAAGCGAAATAAGACACTCCAATTCTTACCATATACATACTACCATCAACCCATCCTGTGCACCCTGTGTTGAAAAATATATTGAAAATGTTATAAATTATGGCTCCAATATTTTCCACTACCCTACTAGTCCAATGCCAGCAGGCACCGTAAGCCCTCAAGAAGCCAAAAAGATAGCAGCCTTTTTAGCCACACTGCAAGGCTTTACACCATCTCATCCTGAATGGGTAGAAGAGGGAAAATATCTCTTCTATGGCAACTGTACAGGATGTCATAGCAATGAGGGAAAAGGAAAAAAGGGCTACTTCCCAGACCTTACTCGAAAACCTCTTCGAGGTATGGAGCTACTTAACAAAGGATAAAAAATGGCTAATAATTTCAGTGTAGATGAGATATATAGTACCATTCCTATAAGAGAGTTTGCATCACGACGCTTTTGGTTAAAGAAAAAGCGTAAAAAAGCCTTACAACAAGCCAAAAAACGGAAAAATCAAAAGAAAAAACCATACCATATCAATATTTATGTGTAAATTGTATAATCTCAAGAAAAAAGGATTGCAATGGGAAGAGTCTTAATTATTGGAGCAGGAGGAGTTGGCAGAGTCGTAGCCCATAAATGTGCACAAAATCCCGATACCTTTCAAAGCATTACTCTTGCTAGCAGGACACTAAGCAAATGTGAAGAGATTCGTCAAGAGATTAAAGACAGATACAATCGTGAAATAGATGTAGCAAAAGTTGATGCAGACAGTGTCAATGAGCTTATTGATCTTATTCATCTAGTAAAGCCTGAAGTTGTTATTAATGTTGCCCTGCCCTATCAGGATCTAAGCATTATGGAAGCCTGTATGGAAACAAAGGTGGATTATCTGGATACTGCCAACTATGAGCATCCAGATACTGCAAAATTTGAGTATAAACAGCAGTGGGCATTGGATGAGCCCTTTAAAGAGCGAGGGATTATGGCACTTTTGGGAAGCGGATTTGATCCGGGTGTAACCAATGTCTTTGTAGCTTACGCCCAAAAGCACTACTTTGATGAGATCCACTATATCGATATACTTGACTGCAACGCCGGCGATCACGGCTACGCTTTTGCAACCAACTTCAATCCTGAAATCAACATCCGCGAAGTCAACTCCAAAGGCAGATATTGGGAAGAAGGCAAGTGGATTGAGACTGAGCCGATGGCAATCAAAATGGTATGGGACTACCCAGAGATTGGGCCAAAAGATAGCTATCTGCTCTACCATGAAGAAGAAGAATCACTTGTAAAGCATATCAAAGGACTCAAGCGCATACGCTTTTGGATGACCTTTAGCCAAAGCTACCTCACTCATCTTAAAGTCCTTGATAATGTAGGAATGACAAGAATTGATCCAATTGAAGTGGATGGCTGCAAAGTGGTACCTTTGCATGTATTAAAAGCCCTTTTGCCCGATCCTGCAAGCCTTGGAGCCAGAACAAAAGGCAAAACCAATATTGGCGTGGTATGTGAGGGCATAAAGGATGGCAAACGCCGAAAAATCTACATCTACAACATCTGCAACCATCAAGAGGCCTACAAGGAAGTTTACAGCCAGTGTGTAAGCTACACTACTGGCGTACCTGCAATGATTGGAGCAAAAATGATGCTTGAGCGCAAATGGTATAAACCCGGAGTATGGAATATGGAGCAGTTTGATCCCGATCCATTTATGGAGGAGCTCAATAAGCAGGGGCTTCCTTGGCACATTTTAGAGATGGATCCAGATGAGACAAGGGAAGTACAATGAAACAGTTACTTATTACACTTCTATTGACAATGATTGTCTATGGAGGATGGATGGAGAGTTTAGGTGATTTGGCAAAAACTTACACCAATTCCTATCCCCCTACTCTCAATAAAGAGCAAAGTGCTCTTACACAAACTCTTGAGATTGGGGTGCAAAAAGCAATTAGCACTCTTGGCAAAAAGGGGGGCTTTTACAAAAACCCACTAGTAAAAATTCCTCTGCCCAAAAGCCTGCAGCCGGTTGCTACAACACTCAAAAAAGTAGGATTTGGCAAATATGTAGATGAATTGGAGCTTGCAATGAATAGAGCAGCAGAAGAGGCGGTGCCCAAGACTGCTTCAATTCTTTTTAATACCATCAAAAATATAAAACCCCAGGAGGTAAAAGATCTCATTTTTACCAATAAAAAAGATGCTATTACCCAATACTTCAAAACACACGCCCATAAAAGACTTGCTCAAAAAATTGCTCCAATTATCCAAAAGTATATGCAAAAAGAGCAGGTTAACAGCTACTATCAAACGCTCATGCGCTACTACAACCAATATGCTCCAAATTTATCGCAAAATAGCTACATAAATGCAGCTCTTGGGGCATTTGGCATACAGACACCTCAAATCAAAGAGCAAGATCTTACAAGCTACATCACTAATCGTACACTAGAAGGTCTTTACACGATGATTGCCAAACAGGAGGCAGCAATTCGCACCAATCCTATGGCAAGAACTACAAAACTGCTCAAAGAGGTGTTTGGTGCAAAGTAGAATTGAAGAGTTTTTAGACAAAATTCCAACCCCTTGCTATGTGTGTGAGGAGGCTCTGCTAGAGAGAAACTTGCAAATCCTAGATAGCGTGCAAAAGCAAAGTGGGGCAAAGGTGATTTTGGCTCTTAAGGGCTTTGCGATGTGGAGCACCTTTGGGTTAATTAAAAAGTATCTAGCAGGTGCAACTGCCAGTGGACTGTGGGAGTGTAAGCTAGCCTTTGAGGAGCTT
>WGAX01000113.1 GCA_015494595.1 Nitratiruptor sp. | reverse complement strand
ATATTATGGTGTCTAACCGTTTAGAGTTACAATATAATTTTATGGAAGCAAATAGAGATATAGATGTAGTAGGTGGATATATTGAAGAATTTGGTGATGATTTTCCTTATAAAAAGGTTGTAAAGTATCCTCTTACTCATGATGAAATGTTTCAATTTTTTTCAAAAAGAGTTCCTATTGCAAATGTAACAAGTTTTTTTCGGCGATCTTTTTTCGAAAAAGCTGGTCTTTATCCTATTTCTTCTTCTTCTACTAATGAAGATACATTACTTTGGATGAAAGGGTTTAAAGCGGGATGTCGTTTTGCAAATATTCCTGAAATTTTAGTCAAGGTGAGGGTAAACAGTGCTTTTTTTAATCGTAGAGGAGGTTTAAAAAAAGCTTGGAGTGATTTACAAGATAGATTTTTAGTTATAAAAACTTTGAAATATAGTAAAATATCCTATTTTTATGCAGTAGCAATAATGATAATAAATCTTATGCCGCCGCATATAAAAAAAGTAGCATATAAATATTTAAGATAAAGGCAAAAAATGACAAAAAACCAAAATGCATTAACCTTATTTATTATCATAGTTGCTTACTTTTTTTCCTATTATCTGCATCTTCATTGGATTTCTTGGGCATCTCACAATCCAGAGTTTTTTTGGCATGGTGAGTTAATGATAAATAATGTGGATGGATACTTTTATGGAAGTGGAGCACAAAAGATTCTTTATGGTTTGCATTCGGACAATCCAAGACTGCTAGGTGTCTATTCTTTTGGAACATCTGTAGTGACTGCATATATTACAAAGCTTTTACCAATTTCATTAGATACTGCAATGCTCTATCTCCCGCCGGTTATTAGCTCGTTGGTAGTGATTCCAATTATCTTGATAGGAAGACTTTACAATAATCTTCTTTGGGGATTTTTTGCTGCGCTCATTGGTGCAATTGCTTGGAGCTACTATAATAGAACTCTTGCTGGCTATTATGATACCGATATGTTTTCTGCAATGCTTCCGATGTTTATTCTCTACTTTTTATTGGCTGCAGTAAAATTGCGATCACTAAATTTCATTTTAGCTGCTTCTTATACTGTTATTATCTATCCATGGCTATATGACCAAGGGCTTTCCATTGTCTATGCTATGGGTGTTATGATGTTTTTATATCTGGTAGTTTTTCATCGTCAAGAGAAGTTTAGCTATCAAGCTATTATACTTTTTTCCTTTGCTCTGATGCCAATTATAGGGGTTGTAAAATTTATTTTAGTCTCCATTCTTTGGTATCTATTGAAAAAATATGAAATGGAACTGAAAAAGCTGCAAATTGCAGCAGGTGTGAGTGCTTTGGCATTTTTGTTAGCAGGGAATGTATTTGGCATTATCTTGCATAAAGTCTTTTCATATACTACAAAAAGTGAAAATGTAGCAGGACTTCATTTTTTAAATGTCAATGAGACTGTTAGAGAAGCTGGTAAGATTCCGTTTGAAGTAGTAGCAGATAGAATCATTGGCTCAATTTTAGGACTAGTTATTGCAGTGGCTGGGTATGTTTTGCTTCTTTTTAGAAAAAAAGAGTTTATTATAGCTCTGCCTCTTTGGGGGATTGGCTTTTTTGCTTACTGGGGAGGACTGAGATTTACTGTCTATGCTGTAGCTATTGCAGCACTTAGTGCAGTTTACTTTTTTATTTGGTTATCACAAAAGTTTGAAAACCAAAGAATTAAGTTAGCCATTGCTACTCTTGGCACACTATTTGTTTTGGCCCCCAATATTTCCCATATTACTGGATGTTGCCAAAAGGTTAGTTGGCTTGATAGTATTAAAAGCATCTATCCACTCAAAAGCTACCCTTACCTTACTCCTACCACTCTTTATAAAAGCGAAGTAGCTCTGCTTGATAAGCTCAGGAAAAAAAGTAATCCAAAAGATTATGTAATTACATGGTGGGATTATGGCTATCCTATATGGTACTATGCAGATGTGAATACTTTAATTGATGGAGGGAAGCATAATGAAGACAATTTCATAGTCTCAAAAATCCTCACCACTTCCAATCAGCTTCTAGCTGCAAACTTGAGTAAGCTAGCAATTAAAAAGTATGTGGAGACCAATGCTACTGTAGCACCTCAACTCTTTATCAAAGATGGCAAACCAATCGATGTGAATGCCTATTTGCAAAAAGTTGGCTCAAAAAATTTCAAAGCACCCAAAGTAGATAGAAATATTTATATAATGCTGCCTCATAGAATGTTTGATATATTTCCTACAGTTGCTTTTTTTAGCCAAAGAGATCTCAATAGTGGTAAATTGAGTAAACGAGACTTCTATTATAAAAGTAGATTTACTAAAAGGGGCGACTATCTTTTTATAGGGTCAATAGCAGTAGATTTACGAAAAGCCCTTATAAAGATTGGCAATCGAACTGTGCCTATTAAAAGTTTTTTTGTATTAGGTTTTGATAAAGATGGTAAAAGTATAGTTAAAAAACAAAAAATTCGCTCTATCGGGTTAAATGTGATTATTAATAGAAGCTTTGGAGAAGGATTAGTTGTAGGAGATTACTATCTTCATTCACTCTTTTTACAGATGTATCTCTTTGATAATTATGACAAAACTCTCTTTGAGCCGGTTATTATAGATCCTTGGATGAAGATATATAGGCTTAAATGAGTAAAAGAGATAGAATCTTAAAGCGCCTTTTTGATATAGGGCTTGCCAGTATAGCAATTGTAATAGCATCCCCTGTTATTGCAGTGGCTTGGTTGATTGCTGCAATAGAGACTAGGAGCAACGGCTTTTTTTTGCAAAAAAGAGTAGGGCAAGATGGTAAGCTTTTTACAATTATTAAGATAAAAACGATGTATCCAGATAAAAAGGGCTCTACCATAACTACTGCCACAGATAGCCGTATTACAAAAAGTGGGCGCTTTTTTCGTAGATTTAAAATAGATGAACTTCCCCAGCTTTTCAATATTCTCAAAGGCGATATGAGCTTTGTAGGGCCTCGTCCTGATGTGCCAGGATATGCGGATAAACTGGAGGGGGAAGATAGAATAATTTTAAGTATCAAGCCGGGCATCACGGGACCAGCCAGCATAAAGTATAAAAATGAAGAGGAGATTTTAGCTGCTGTTGATAATCCAAAAGAGTATAATGACAAAGTGATTTGGCCAGATAAAGTAAAAATAAATAAGGAGTATATAAAAAACTGGTCCCTTAGAAGAGATATTTACTATATTTTTAAGACTCTAAAAGGATAATCATGCAAAAAATTCTCATAACCGGTGGAGCAGGTTATATTGGAAGTCATGTTACAAAAGAGTTACTAAAACGTGGTGAATATGAAATTACCGTAGTTGATAATCTCTCAACGGGTTTTTTAGAGACGATTGAAAGAGTAAAGAAACACTATGGCGATTTTGAGTTTATTGAGCTAGATTTAAGTGATTGGCAAGCGGTTGCGAAATTGATGCAAAAAAATCGTTTCGATGCTGTTATCCATTTTGCAGCAGCGCTTGTAGTGCCAGAGTCTGTGGAAAATCCTCTTAAATACTATCTCAATAACACTGCAAATACGGCAAATCTCATTAAGGAGTGTGTAAGAAGCGGGGTAGGTAAGTTTATATTCTCTTCTACTGCTGCAGTTTATGGAGAGCCAGCATCTATTCCTAAAACTGGGATTACAGAAGAGGACGAGACACAGCCAATCAACCCCTATGGCCGCAGCAAACTTATGAGTGAGCAAGTTTTGAAAGATACTGCCAAAGCGTATGAAGGTTTCAAATATGTGGTGCTACGCTATTTCAATGTAGCAGGAGCTGATATGGGAGGTAAAATCGGGCAATCCACCAAAAATGCCACACACTTAATCAAAGTAGCAGCTGAAACTGCACTTGGTAAACGAGAGAAAATGTATATCTTTGGTGATGATTATCCTACACCAGATGGTACATGTATCAGAGACTATATCCATGTTGATGATCTATCTAGTGCGCATTTGGAAGCGTTGGACTATTTGGATGAGAATGAGAGTGACATCTTTAATGTGGGTTATGGTAGAGGCTATAGCGTTAAAGAGGTGATTGATACCATGCGAAAAGTAAGCGGTAATGACTTTGTAGCCGAAATTGCTCCAAGACGCCCGGGCGATCCAGCCATACTTATAGCCAATAGCAGCAAACTTCGCCAAAAAACTTCCTGGAAACCACAATATGACGATTTGGAACTTGTTTGCAAAACTGCGCTTGAGTGGGAGAAGAGGCTATAAAGGTTGCTGTCGTTCATGATTGGTTGGTGACAAGAGGGGGAGCCGAGAGGGTTTTGCAAGAGATCCTTGCTCTTTTCCCCGATGCAGACATTTTCAGTCTGGTTGATTTTCTCTCGCTTCAGGATCGTCAAGAGATATTACAAGGTAAAAGAGCTACCACTACATTTATCCAGCATCTTCCATTTGCCAAAAAGCATTTTCGCAACTACCTGCCACTTTTTCCAAAAGCTATCCAGAGTCTGGATCTAAATGAGTATGATCTTATCATTAGCTCATCTTGGGCTTTCGCAAAAGGGGTAAAAACCCACAAAAACCAAAAACATATCTGCTACTGCCACACACCTATTCGCTATGCTTGGGATCTGTATGAGGAGTATACAAAGAATTTACCACCTATTAAAAAGCAGATTGTCAAGCTCACTTTGGCCTACATCCGCCATTGGGACAAGAAAAGTGACAATGTAGATGTATTTATCGCAAATTCTCGCTGTGTGGCTAAAAGGATCGAGAGAATCTATGGCAAAAAGAGCTATCTCATTCATCCTCCAGTTGATGTGAAACGCTTTAAGCCTGAAGAAGTGGAAAAGGAGGATTTTTACCTCACGCTCTCAAGGCTTGTACCATATAAAAAGACTAAACTCATCGTAGAAGCCTTTAATCAAATGCCACAAAAAAAGCTCATTGTTATAGGAACTGGTGAAGAACTAGAGAGCATCAAGAGTATTGCAAAAGACAATATCACCATTTTGGGCTACCAATCAGATGAGGTGGTAAAGAGCTATATGCAAAAGGCTAAGGCTTTTGTTTATGCAGCATTAGAGGATTTTGGTATCGTGATGGCTGAAGCTCTAGCTGCTGGTACACCTGTAATTGCTTATGGGAAGTGCGGAGCAATAGATATTGTGTGTGATGAGTGTGGGGTGAAGTTTTTTTCCCAAGATAGTAAAGCAGTTATAGAGGCAGTAAAGAGTTTTGAGCAAAAAAGTTTTGATTATCAAAAACTAATCCAGAGTGCGATACAATTTGATAAAGAGAATTTTAGAAAGAAATTTATAAAAGTTATAAATGAGGTTTGTTAAATATATAAATGCTTTACTTCTTTTCATGGCTGATGGTATGGCTATTGTGAGCGCTATTGTTATGGCGTATGAGAGTAGAGAGATCTTGATAGGGGTAAATGATATACCTCTAAACCGCTATATCTTTTTTTTTCCGTTTTATTTGCCTCTTTTGCTTTTTGTTTATGAAGGGCTTTATCGCTATAGGTTTGATTTTTGGCAAGAGTTTAAAATCATACTTTATACTCTTTTTTTATCTTTATTGTTGGTATTAAGCTATTTAGCCATTACAAAAACTGTAGATAATTTTTCTCGTTACATAGTGGTAATGAGTTTTATTTTTATGGCATTAATTATCCCTTTGCAAAAGCGTATAGTAAAAAGATTTCTCTTTTGGTTAGGTTTATGGAAAAAAGAGGCTAAGTTACTTGGCAGAGATGATCGTTTACAAAAGAGTGTGTTTAATAACTACTATGTAGGATATGTCAAATCAAAGGATAATAGCGATACCCTTTTTATAGATTCAAAAGCTTTTTCGCTTTCCTTTTTGCAAGTAAAACTGCGTGAAGAGATTTGTAAGCATCATGAGATATACTTTATTCCAACTGTAGAGGATTTTAATCTTGCTCAATCCCAAATTTTTGAATATTTTAATAATAGTAGCAACTTAGTGCTGCTTACTAACCGTTTACAGAGCAAAAAAAATATGGTGCTGAAAAATGTTGTAGATCGAGGTAGTGCGTTTACTATTTTTATAATTACGCTTCCTTTAGTAGGTTTATTGGTAGTTATGAAGAAGATTTTTGAGCCAGATATTCCTCTTTTTTTTCGCCAAAAGAGGCTTGGTAAAGATGGAAAAGTTTTCTATATTTTAAAATTTCAAACGATGTATAACAATAGTGAAGAGATTTTAGAGCAGTTTTTGCAAAATAATCCAAGATATAAAATCTACTGGCAAACCTACAAAAAACTTCCAAACGATCCTAGAGTTACAAGGTTTGGTAAGTTTCTTCGTAGATTCTCTCTTGATGAGTTACCTCAACTTATAAATGTTTTAAGAGGAGAGATGAGTTTAGTGGGGCCAAGGCCTTATCTAGAGCATGAGTTAGATGATTTTGATGTGGATAAAGAGATAATCCTCTCTGTAAAACCTGGTATAACAGGGTTATGGCAAGTGCTTGGACGTAATGCTTTGAGCTTTGAAAGAAGAGTTGCAATTGATCGATGGTATGTCTATAACTGGTCTTTATGGATGGATTTTGTGATTATTATTAAAACATTTAAAGCGATTATGGATAAAAAGACTTCATAATACTGGTATTTAAAAAGATTTAGCCTTTATCCTAAAAAACAGATGTGCTAAAACTGAGACGAAATAGACCTGCAAAAGCATACCTGCAAAAGGTATTAATGTTATAAGATACAAGATAAGAGTTGTTGACATAATTTTTGGGCGATGCTTTTTTAAAAGTTGCAATAACTCATCTTTTTTAAAAATCTCTCCACCTACATCTAAGACATTGAGTGAATGGAAAAGATAGTAAAATGGAATATTTATGGCAACGGCATTGAGTAAGGGGATAAAGTAGAGCACAATTGTAAGTAAAAAGATGCCTAGAGCTTTTAACAGGGTAACAGCCATTAGCCAGATATATTCACCAATACCAAGCCCTCCCTCAAGAGGAATGTTGATGTAGTGACGCTTATGAATCTCTTTGATAACTGTTGGGATGAAAAACCCCATAACCATTGTCGCCATAGCAGTAGAGAGCAAGACTGCCAAAAGTGTACCAATTATGGTAAGCAGTGCGCCTGCAAGGTAGTGGAAGATAGTACTTGATACGATGGCAGCCAGCCAGTTGTGCTCTTTGGCAAATTCAGCAACAGTAGGATTGTTGATGGCATCAGGATTTTGTGCAAGTGCAGTAAGCATATCTAAAATCTGTGAGGCTGAGCCATATAGGAGCATGCCAAAAAGTATAAAGGTGATGATAAAGGGTCCAAAAGTGATTGCCAAAAACTTTTTTGTAAGAAAATCCTCTAAAGCTACAATAAAAATGTTTTTTTGCATTTGTAACCTTTGTGATAAAATTAGCTAAAAAATAAAGGGTGGCTTTGGCCTGTTTCATTGTACCAAAAGTTGTTGAAGGAATCGAACTCCAAAAGGCACTTAGACGCCTTAAAATAAAACTTGCAGACATCAAAAAAACCTACCACGCCAATGGCAAAACACTCGTTTGCCTCAAAAAGCGAGTCAAAACCAAAATTGACAGATCTCTTTTTGCATCTGGTGAGGAAGAGGCAGAAATTATTGCAATTGATGAGTTTGTAAGTAGATTTAGCTACTTGATAGATGAAGAGCGCAGAGCTGAAATTGCTGCAACTATGAGTGAAATTAAATCAATAAGCGGGATTGAGCGTGAAATCTATGGCAGAGCTATTTTAGATCTCAAAGGCACCAAAGAGCCATCCAGACTTAATCTCTACTTTGTCAAATTTGGGCGCAGCCGCATTATCGATACAGAGATAACTTCAGGCGATATTGTGCTTATCTCTCGAGGTGAGCCTTTAAAAAGTGATTTGGTAGGCACTGTAAGTGAAGTAAGAAGAAATTTTATTACAGTAGCCTTCGAGGAGCGTCCACCTAAATGGGTCTATACGCAAGGCATTAGGATTGATCTGTATGTTAATGATGTAACATTCAAAAGAATGGAAGAAAACTTGCAGCTTCTTCGCCATGCCACAAATCATAAAAGGCGCCTGCGCAATATTGCTCTTGGTATCTGGGAGCCAAAGGGGGCGTTAAAAACAGATGTTACTCCTGTTACTAAGCTAAATCCTACGCAAAAAGATGCTGTATCTTTAGCTCTTGGGAGTGAAGCTTTTTTAATTCATGGGCCTCCAGGTACTGGCAAAACCTCTACGCTTATTGAGCTTATTGTGCAAGAGGTTAAAAGAGGCAACAAAGTCTTAGCCACAGCCGATTCCAATACAGCAGTGGACAATATGCTCCAGCGTCTTGCTAAGTATGAATTAACTCTTGTGCGAGTGGGACATCCTGCAAGAATTTTGTATGAGTTGGAGGAGTTTAGCATCCACGCAAAGTATGCCAAAAGTTTAGAGGCTGAGGCTATTAGAAAAGGGTGGGAAGAGGTAGGTTTGCTTGTAAAAGAGAGGGATAAATACTCCAAACCCACACAAGCTAGGGCTAGAGGAATGAGCAGAGATCGCATCACTACCCTTGCTGCGAGGGGCAAGAGTATGCGAGGTATTAGCGTGGCTACGATGCAGTCTATGGCAAAGTGGATTAAGTATGATAATAAAATAGAGGCTTTGGTTAAATCTTTAAAAAGCCAAGAGGAGGATGCTTATAGAAAGATAATAGAGAGTGCAGATGTGGTGCTCTCAACTAATGGGATGATAATGAGTGAGGTTTTGAAAGATCATGAGTTTGATGTAGCAGTAATTGATGAGGGGAGCCAGCAAGTAATTCCCTCTACACTCATTCCAATTATGCATGCCAAGCGCTTTGTGATTGCTGGCGATCATAAGCAGCTGCCTCCAACTGTGGTAAGCGATACGAAAGAGCTCAAAAAATCGCTTTTTGAAGATCTTATAAATAGATACCCTAAACTCTCCCAGATGCTGCGTATTCAGTATAGAATGAATCAAAAAATTATGGGATTTTCCAATGAGATGTTTTATGATGGTAAGCTTATTGCAGATGAAAGCGTCAAAAATCATACTATTGCCGATTTGGGACTGCAAAAGCCAAGTAGATTTTGCGATATTTTGGATGAGACGCCGGTAGTGTTTGTAGATACTCGGGGTATGGAGGCATATGAGAGATTGCCAGATAGAAGTACAAGTTATGAGAATGAAAAAGAGGCAAAAATTGTGCAGACTTTGGTAGAGGAGCTTATGGAGATGGGAGCGAAAGTTGAGAACATTGGCATCATCACACCCTATGCAGCGCAGGTAAAACTGCTTAAAAAGCTCTTGGATAGCCAAGAGAGGGTGTTTGAGATTAAGAGTGTGGATGGCTTTCAAGGAAGAGAAAAAGAAATTATCATAATTAGCTTTGTGCGATCAAATGAGAGAGGAGAGATTGGCTTTTTGCAAGATTTTAGGCGCCTCAATGTAGCACTGACGCGCGCAAAGCGCAAGCTCATCTGTATAGGTGACAGCCAGACACTAAGCCACAATGAAGTCTATGCAAAACTCATCGAATATATGCAAAAAAAAGGAAAAGTAAGGAGGTGGAATGAGGGAGCTTAAGAGTTTGGAAGAGATTAACGAAGTAATTAAGAGTAGTGACGCTGCTTTGTTGTATGTAAGTGCGCCAAACTGCAATGTATGTGATGCACTAAAGCCAAAAGTTGATAGCTTCTTTGCAAAGGAGTTTCCAAAGATTAAGAGGCTTAGCGCCAATATTGCCAATGTGCCAGAACTTGGGGGGGAGTTTCAGATCTTTAGCGCCCCAGCGATACTCATCTTTTTTGAGGGTAAAGAGTTTGTAAGGGAGGGGCGCAATGTGAGTTTGGTTATATTGAAAGATCGCATAGCAAAAATCTACAATCTTTTCTTCAAAAACTAAGCCAAAAGGCTTAGTATGTGAAGCTGGCTTTTTTGAGGATGTATGGCTTATTGTATTTTGGATCAATCCCTAGTTTCTTGGCAAGTTTAGGTTTCACTAGCAAATAGCCAAGTTCTACTTGAATAGTATCGCCTTTTTGAAGTTTGAAATTGTAATCGAAAACTCTCTTTTCATTGGCTTTAAGCATTGTATCTTTGACAATCTCTTGCGCTAGCCAAGGGGGAGTAGGCTTGCCATCTTTGCCTAAAACCCGCACCAAAATCTCTTTTTTCTTCCATACATCTTTGCCATTGCGTAAGACTCTCACTTTTACAAAAGCCACTCTTGCTGGATGCAAAAGCAAAGCATGGGGAGTTTTAGAGTTGAAGGCTATGCTAAAGCCGTTTAGATGTGGAATAAAAGATATATCTATATATTTTGCTAGCTTCTCATTATGGACATGCGCTCCTGCAAAGCCATGAAATGCGTGGATTTTTCGTTGTTTGAGTGTTGAGACGCTGCCCTCTACCTTTGGCATATGGCAAGCGACGCAATTGTTGTTTTCGATCTCTTTATTTTCGTTGGTACTGCAGACATTGAGGCCAAACTTGTTCTTTTTGTGGCTGTGGCATCCCATGCAGACATTGCCTTGGAGAAAATTTTTGTTAGATGTATCGATTTGGTGAAATGGCGATTTGATGTGACTTTTAAGAGTACCGAAATATTTTTTAGGTGTTTGGCTAATTATATTGTGGTTTGTGATGTTGCCTTCTTTAATGGCTTTGATGCGGTGGCAATATGCGCAAGCAACCGCATCCATCTGGGTAGTGTCGTTCTCATCCGGCCCTATACCATTAGCAGTCACGAGTTCTTTGAAGTTATCGGCTGCAGGGGTGTGGCATTTGGCACACTTATACGCTCCTTTTTTATGCAGAGGATTTTTTTGCCATACAGCTTTGTGGATTGGATCTTTGAAGATTGTAGCATTGGCGTGCTGGCTGGTTTGATACTCTTTATAAATGAGTGGATGACACTCTTTGCATGCGCTGTTTGGCGCAAATTTTGCAAAAGCAAAGGTTGTAAGCAGTAGTAATGCTAGCTTTTTCAATGTCGCTCCTTTCAAAGTTGTTCCCACCATTTATTGATGTGAAGGGTAATTGTACAACCTTCAACCTCAAATTCCATTGAACCGCTATCTTTGTCTTCGATTTTTTTGTATGCAAAATCGATAAGCTTAAAGAGCTTCACCTGCCTAAGATTGTAGTCCACCATCATATAGAGCTCTACCCCCTCTTTTTGGTAGGTTTGGAATTTGATGGTAGTATCTTTGAGAGCAGTGGAGGGTGAGAGGATCTCCACCACCGTTTTTGGGGGAGTTCTTATAAAGTCTTCTACTTTTTGACAGGTGATTGCAATATCTGGACGAAAGACATTAAACTCATCAATTATATAATCAAGCTCTGCATAAATGTAGCAAGGCTTTTTGCATTTATTAAAAGCAGTGCCAATATCTATAATGATTTTGGATAGTATAGCTT